>CAIQQM010000151.1 GCA_903873945.1 uncultured Verrucomicrobiota bacterium | reverse complement strand
GCATGGTTGCAGGCCCATCATTATCAATTCCGCGAGGTGCCATATGCGCGATACGCGGCGGAAAAGGAGAAAACGAGCCTGGTCTTCTACGAGAGCGGCAAGCTGGTAGTGCAGGGCAAAGGGACTCGCGAGTTCATCGAGTTCATTCTGGAACCCGAGGTTCTCAAAGAGGCGCGTCTGGGTTATGAAGCCGTCTTGAACCCGGAGCTGCTGCTGCCGCGCCTGGGAGTGGATGAAAGCGGCAAGGGCGACTTTTTCGGACCGCTTTGCATCGCCGGAGTTTACGTCAATGAATTTGTGGTGAAGGCATGGGCGGGAGCCGGTGTGCGCGATTCGAAGAATATCTCCAGCGACAACAAGATCCGGGAACTGTCGGAGTTAATCCTCAACACACCCGGGTGCGTGACCACGGTAGTCCCGGTTGGGAACGAAGCGTATAACCGTCTCTATGCCAGCATGAAGAGCGTCAACACCCTTCTTGCCTGGGGCCATGCTCGCGTAATTGAAAACCTGATGGGGTTGAGGCATCGGATGGTGCCGCCGCCAGTGCGGGCCATCAGCGACCAATTCGCTTCGAATAAGAAAACCGTTGCCGATGCGTTGATGACGATGGGCCGGGAAATCGAACTTATCCAGAAGCACCGCGCAGAGGAAGACCTGGCGGTTGCGGCGGCCTCGATTCTGGCGCGAAACGAGTTTATCACCCGGTTGGCCCGTTTGGAAAAGCAGTTTGAGATGAAGCTTCCCAGGGGCGCTTCTGCGGCAGTAGATGCTGCCGCCAAGGAGTTTATCGCCAAACACGATTTAAACATGCTGCCGAAAGCGGCTAAAATGCACTTTCGGACCGCACTCCGGGCGCAGGGGTTTCCGGAACCTCCGAAAACCCCATGGCGTCGGCGAAATTCGGCAAAGCGGGGGCCACAATAGAAACTTGAAAAAAAGTATTTAAAACCCGTTGACACCGGTCATCGGGTCTCGTAATTTCATGCAGTCTTTGGGCCGTATAAAGTCGAAATTCATTAGCCCCTAACTTTTTTAAAGGGAAAATGGGGTAATGGGTTTTTGTCGTTTATTGGTATCAGGATGAAGAAATTTGGCCGACGCCCATGTAGCTCAGCTGGTAGAGCGCGTCCTTGGTAAGGACGAGGTCATCAGTTCAATCCTGATCATGGGCTCCATAAATTAACGTAAAAAGCAAATAATAGATACAACAACATCAGGAGATCGCAATGGCAAAAGAGCAATTTCAACGAACGAAACCGCACGTCAACGTCGGAACGATTGGACACATTGACCACGGCAAGTCCACGTTAACTGCGGCGATTGTGCAGACCCAATCCAAAAAGGGACTCGCGACACCTATCTCCTATGCCGACATCACCAAAGGCGGCACGGTGCGTGACGAGACCAAGACGGTGACGATTGCCGTTTCGCACGTGGAATATCAGAGCGATAAGCGCCACTATGCCCACATTGATTGTCCGGGCCACGCCGACTTCATCAAGAACATGATTACCGGCGCGGCGCAGATGGACGGCGCCATTCTGGTTGTTGATGCTTCCGAAGGCCCGATGCCCCAGACGAAGGAGCACGTCCTGCTTGCCCGCCAGGTGGGGGTGCCCGCCATTGTGGTTTTCCTAAACAAGGTTGACCTGGTGGACGATCCGGAGTTGCTGGACCTCGTCGAAATGGAAGTCCGCGACCTGTTGAACAAATATGAATTCCCGGGCGATAAAACGCCGGTTGTGCGCGGCAGCTCCAAGAAAGCCCTGGCAGGCGATCCCGAGGGCGAAAAGTCCATCCAGCAACTGATGGAAGCCATTGACGCATTTATTCCTTTGCCGCCGCGCGAAGTGGACAAGCCGTTTTTGATGTGCATCGAAGACGTGTTCAACATTGAAGGCCGCGGCACGGTCGTGACCGGCCGTGTCGAGCGCGGGCTGCTCAAGCGGATGGATGATGTCGAAATCGTCGGGCTCAAAGACACCCGCAAGACTGTCGCGACCGATATCGAAATGTTCCGCAAGCTGCTGGATTCGGCCAATGCGGGGGACAACGTCGGGGTATTGCTGCGCGGCACCAAGAAGGACGAAGTCGAGCGCGGCATGGTGCTGGCCAAACCCGGGAGCATTACGCCGCATATGAACTTCAAGGCGGAAGTGTATGTCCTGTCCAAGGAGGAAGGTGGCCGTCATACGCCGTTCTTCACCAATTATCGCCCGCAATTTTATTTCCGCACAACCGACGTAACCGGCACAGTGACGCTCCCGCAGGGGGTCGAAATGGTGATGCCGGGTGACAATGTCTCTGTTGAGGTGAAAGTGATCGCGCCTGTGGCTATGGAAAGAGGGCAGCGGTTTGCCATTCGCGAAGGCGGTCGCACCATTGGTGCCGGCCGGGTGACCGAGGTCATCGCATAATGGGAATTTAGGAACCGGGAGCGCGGGGGGAGTATGGATCCCCCCGCCTCCCTTTTTGTCTGATAAGAGAAATACTCGACGGCCTTAGGGCGGTAGCTCAATTGGTAGAGTAGCGGTCTCCAAAACCGTCGGTTGGGGGTTCGAGTCCCTCCCGCCCTGCCAGGCGCTAATGCCGGAGAGGTGGCAGAGTGGTCTATTGCGGCGGTCTTGAAAACCGCTTCGGCTTAACCGCCGACGGGGGTTCGAATCCCTCCCTCTCCGCCAGGTAACTATGCAAGATAAAATTTGGATCATATTTTGGGCCGTGGTCATCGGCGGCCTGTTCGCCTGGTTATGGCGAGCG
>CAIQQM010000150.1 GCA_903873945.1 uncultured Verrucomicrobiota bacterium | reverse complement strand
CGCTTCCAGGCGGACTAAGTGAACAGTATTGGGAGGCCCGCCCGCATCGGCCATGGGGTGCGAAAGATCCGCGCTTTCACTCGTTTCTTTCACTTCCGATGGCACTGGTGGGCGGGACGCCCAATACTGTCAGTTTAGCGCTTTTTGATGGGAGTGGCGATTTTCGAATCGCCATGACATGGCGGGACTCCTTTCGAGGAGTCCCTTGTTATATCGTGCGGCCCGGAGGCCGCCCGGCCGTTCCATGGCGCTTGGCAAGCGCCACTCGTGCGAATGCAAATACATGAAATCAACAGGTGAAAGTCCGAGTCATCCCGAGACGAGCAACGGGAGAGCAGCCGGAGGCAACTGCGTCGTCGCGAGACGGGGTGGAGAGCAGCCCGAGGCGGACCTGCGGTCCCAAACGAGAGTGAACCCGATTCGGTTTACAACAACGGCGAGCCTTCGAGTGACTGGCGAAGCCTACCGCATGAGCGGCAACCGTTTCCTCCCACATCCCTCGCACACGGGGGAGAAACGGGCTGTTGTGGATGGCTGGGGTGAGAACGCAGGGAAGGTATCATGTGGAAGCGTCGAGATCTGTCCGGGCAGGAATCCGCGCGAGCGGAGCCGGGCAGAAGTCAGAGCCGTCGTAGTAGCGATGAAGCGGGGTAACGCCTGTGGAGCGAGGGACGGCAGGAAAGTGGAAAGGCAAAAGCCATGAATCGTGAAGAACCATCCGCGGCAGTTCCCGCAAGGGATAAACAAGCGGAAGAGAACCTGTGGCAACGCCACAAGGCCGAACGCGGAGTATGGACTGAGCCGATGCTCGCGGCCCTCGCAAGGGGGTTGAAAGGAAAGAAGTGGTTCAGCCTGATTGACAAGGTCAGCACAGAAAGAACCCTTCAACCGGCATGGGAAAAGGTGCGAAGAAACGCCGGGGCCTGTGGCGTGGACGGCATCACGATAGGGCGCTTTGAACAAAACAGCCAAAGCCGGCTGCCCGCCGTCAAAGAGCACCTCAGCAAGGGCACCTATCAACCCAAGCCGGTCAAACGGGTGTGGATCGAAAAACCGGGCAGCGCGGAAAAGCGGCCGTTGGGAATCCCGACGGTCACCGACCGCGTGGTGCAGGCGGCGGTGAGGATGGTGATAGAACCCATCTTTGAAAACCGCTTCGCCAAACACAGCTATGGGTTCCGCCCCGGACGCGGTTGTAAAGACGCGCTGCGGCGTGTGGATGAACTGCTTCGCGCAGGGAGGCCGCACGTCGTGGAAGTGGACATCAGGGGCTACTTCGATGCGATTCCCCATGATCGGCTCATGGCATCGGTGCGCGAGCACGTTGCCGACGGGCGGGTTCTGGGGCTGATCGAGGGGTTCCTCAAACAAGGCGTGATGGAAGGCACTGAACTGGCCAAAACGGTGGAAGACATGCCTGAAGACGAGTCGCAAGACGAATCGCAGGGCACGCCGCAGGGTGGGGTCATCAGTCCATTGTTAGCTAACATCTACCTCGATCCGTTGGACTGGCTGATGGCCGGAGCCGGTATTGAAATGGTGCGGTATGCGGACGACATGGTCGTCCTCTGCCATACTGAAGAAGAAGCCGAGTCCGCGCTGGAAAAGCTCCGGGAATGGATGGCCGGGGCCGGACTCACATTGCATCCCGACAAAACCCGCACGGTGGACATGAACCAGGCCGACAGTCATTTCGACTTCCTCGGTTACCGGTATCAAAGAAGCCGCAGGGGAAGATTGATGCGATTGGTCCGGCCCAAAAGCCTGCGCAAACTGCGCGAATCCGTCAAACCCCGGACGCGCCGAGCCAACGGACGAAGCATGGAAGCGATCGTGGAGGACCTCAACCGGACACTGCCCGGCTGGTTTGGCTACTTCAAACACGTCAAAGCCAGTCAACTGGGGGAAATTGACGGGTGGATCCGCATGAGACTGCGATCCATCCTGAGAAAGCGGCGCGGTCTGGAAGGCCGTGGCCGTGGAATTGACCACCAACGCTGGCCCAACCGCTACTTCACGAAGCTCGGGCTCTTTTGCCTGCTGGACGCCCGGGAAACTGAAATCGCGAGCCTCCGTAACGGAGTAAACTGCTGACTGGAGAGCCGGATGCGGGAGATCCGCACGTCCGGTTCGGAGGGGGGAGCGGGGCAAGAGCCCCGTTCCTACCTCTATCACTCCCCACCTCACGGCGGCGGCAAGTCCGGCAACGACAAATCCGGTTGCGGCCCCGGCGGTGCTTGCGGAGCGCTCTTGTCCTCGCGATAGAAGATGCGGTCCATGCGGTCGAGATACTTTGATAGATCGTCCTTGCGGTAGTGAGGGCCGGCCTTGAGCCGATCCTTGAGCCGGAGGTAATCGTCGAAGGCGCCGCTGGTTTCGCGGGCGCGGGTGATTTCGAACCAATCGAGGTAGTCGCGGGCGCGGGTCGCCCTGGCCAGCATGGTGGCGCGCGTTTCCTCCAACACCGCGAGCCTCTTGGGAATGTCCTTGATCTTGTTCTTTGCAATCTGGAATGTATATGGAGCAGTAGAAATGGCATTTGTAACAGCAATTCCGGTTACTGCATTTTCAATATAATTTGAACTGATATTCAAAGAAACACCAGCACCAAAATCAACGCACTTTATACCATAAT
>CAIQQM010000149.1 GCA_903873945.1 uncultured Verrucomicrobiota bacterium | reverse complement strand
TGGCGCACGGGTACCCCAACATTCATGCAACCAGGGGCAAATCGACCAAATTGGTCAAGATTAGGCACCGAAATCAGTCCCCTTTTGATTCAAAACAATTGTTTTTGACCATGGAAAAGCCCTTCATCCGAAACGTTTTGGTGTAAGGGCCGCGGCGGGATGATTGGAGATGGGTTTTTGACCACGCATGGAAATCCGGCTGCCTGCTGGGTTTACACGAAATGGCGGCCCATTGCATGATTGTTGGGGTACCCGTGCGCCAGGTAAAGCCTGGGCGAGGAGGAAAGATGACATAGTCAGATTGAAACCTCGCATTTGTCCCCTGCGGGTTCAAGCCCGTCCGGTAAAGCTGGCCAGCAGCCGGAACCGAGTGTTGCGTGGGGCCGGAGTAATCCGGACTGCGAAGCGTACACAGGGAGCGTTCAGGCCGTGTTACTGAGCCTCGAAAGACAACTATTTACGGGAGCCGACGCCATGGGTTACGCGGAAGGCCGCACCGATGAGCTGCATTGGCCTAGCTCAGCGGTCCCGTCGGGGTCGACGAACAGGGCATGGATGAATGGGGGGACACCAGGAACCTGGGAGGCCCTGTCATTTCCACCGACAACAATGCGGTTGGGGAAGCCGCAATCCAAAGAACCCTGGCCCAGGAATGGAAGTGCCGACGCTCCTGGGAGGCACGAACAACGGGCACTTGGGTGGTACCACCAAGTGAAGGAAACGAAGCGCGGTGGGACGAATGGCTGGGCGTCGGAGCAGCTCGTAGTAGCAGGGAAGGCGGGGAACCGATCCGAGGGACCCGCTGGAGCGAAGGGGCTGCCGGAACACGGAACCACTGGAGGGAAAGATGTCGGGGAACTTAGGCCCCATAAGCGTCTTCACGAAACAACAGCGGATAGCGAAATTGGCGAGGCAGATGCCAGGGAAGGCTATGACCTCGCTGTCCCATCACATGGATTTGGATTGGATGATCGAAGCCTTCCGACGCACCCGCAAGGATGGGGCGGTGGGTATTGATGGTCAGACCGCGGCCGACTACGAAGTGAATCTGGAGGCAAACCTCCGCTCGCTTCTGGATCGGGCGAAGTCTGGTGACCGTTACAAGGCGCCGCCAGTGCGGCGGGTGCATATCCCAAAAGGGGACGGGACAACCCGGCCTCTAGGGATCCCGACCTTTGAGGACAAAGTCCTTCAGAGGGCGGTTGTCATGGTGTTGGAGCCCCTCTACGAGCAGGATTTTATGGAATGCTCCTACGGGTTTCGCCCCGGACGATCCGCGCACCAAGCGCTTGCGGAACTCCGATCCAAATCGACTATGAAGGGCGGCGGGTGGTTGCTGGATGTGGATATCAGGAAGTATTTTGATTCCCTGGACCATACCCATCTCCGGAAGATTCTTGCCAAACGGATGCAAGATGGCGTGATTAAGCGCTTGATCGGAAAGTGGCTGAATGCGGGTGTGATGGAATCGGGTGCGCTCTCGCACCCCGAGGCCGGAACGCCGCAAGGAGGGGTTATTTCGCCCCTGCTGGCAAACATCTACCTCCATGAAGTGCTGGACATGTGGTTTGAGCGCGAGGTGAAGCCCAGGCTGAAAGGCCGGGCCTTCCTCATCCGCTATGCGGATGATTTCGCAATGGGCTTTGTCCATGAGGAGGATGCACGCCGGGTTCTGACCGTAATGCCGAAGCGATTCGGGAAATACGGTCTCACCCTTCACCCAGAGAAAACGAGACTGCTGGACTTCCGGAGTCCAGGGATCCGTAAGGATTCCGATGACAACGAAGGTCCTGGGAGCTTCGACTTTCTGGGCTTCACCCATCATTGGGCCAAGTCCAGAAGTGGATACTGGGTGGTGAAGCAGAAGACCGCGAGCAGCCGCTTTACCCGGTCCTTGCAACGGATTAGAGAGTGGTGTCGGGCAAACCGCCACCTGCCGCTCAAAGAGCAGCAGAAAACTCTCACGCAGAAACTTAGGGGGCACTACGGGTACTTCGGAATCCCGGGGAACTCATCTGCCCTTGGAAGGTTCTGCCATGAGGTAAAGGAAGAGTGGTGGAAGTGGCTCAAGCGCCGGTCCCAGACCGGATGGATGTCGTGGTGGGAGTTCTGCCGACTTCTGGAACGCTATCCACTTCCAAGACCGTCCATGAACCGCGGTTGCCGTCTTGCTGCGAACCCGTGAGCCGAAGAGCCGGATGCGTCAATCGCGCACGTCCGGATCTGTGGGGGGCCGAGGTGGGAAACCACCCCGGCCTACCCGACCC
>CAIQQM010000148.1 GCA_903873945.1 uncultured Verrucomicrobiota bacterium | reverse complement strand
GCGCAACTCTGTCCATCCCTGGCTCCGGTCGGGCTTCGCCCTCCCTCCGCCAAGGATGGACAAAATCAGAACAAAAACATAACATCAACCAAGTGCTCTGACTAACTCATGGAGTGGTACAAAAAAGTGAACCCGGTCACAATCAATACAACTTTGCCTTTGTAGTTGGCGATGGACAGTGGTTTGCCCCCAAGATCCTGTTCAGCGAAATCAGGGAATTTCGTTCCTATTGCAAGAGCCGCCTCGACCTTCTTCGCGGCCTCCTGCTTCTTCAGGTTGTCCAGAATGCCGTCGGCGGCCTTGCCTTGTTTGGTGTCCGGGAAATCGCTCTTGAGCTGCCGAACAAGCTCGGCGCCTCTGTTCGGGTTATCGAACACCTCGATGTACAGCGTGGCTTTCATGAGGAGAATCTGCGCTACGTCGTCAGTTTTCTCCCCTTTGTGTTCAGCAAGCAGAACGTCGAACTCTTTGAGCTCGGGAGTCAAAGCGGTCTCGCTATCCTTGCCAGCCGTGATCTTCGTTTGCACCTGAGCGACCAGGGCCCTGAGTTCGGTAGCGGGATCGTTTGTCGCGTCGGCGAATCCGCTTCGACTGGACAGCACAAGTGATATGGCCGTAAGAATGATCGATAATTTGATTTTCATAAGATTAGGGTTGCGTTTGACAGACTCACTTTCAGGCGCGAGGACAGTTAGTCAACGTACATTTCGGCGGACAGCACTATCGCTTCTGCGATTCCTTTGCCCATGTATCCCTCAAGGTAATCGTCCGATTGAAGATTAACTTGGGATTGCTGGCAGAGAGTTGAGAGTCGGGATCCAGAGCGAAGTAAGCGAGGCGTTCGAATTGGTAGTGTAGGGCAGGCTTCGCATCTTTCAATTCGGGCTCGCATTTTACAGTCAGCACTTCCAACGAATTTGGGTTGAGGAATTTTTTAAAGTCACCGCTCGCGTCAGGCTCGGGAACGGTGAAAAGACGATCATAAAGCCGAGCTTGAGCGTCGAGTGCGTGCGGGGCGCTGACCCAGTGAATGGTGCCTTTGACTTTTCGATTGGCGGTCGGGCCGCCGGTCCTGCTTTCGAGGTCGGCGGTGCAACGGAGCTCGACGATTTTGCCGCTCGAATCTTTGACAACCTCGTCGCATTTAATGATGTAGGCGTATTTAAGCCGCACCTCGCCGCCGGGCCGCAGGCGAAAAAACTTCGGCGGCGGGGTTTCCATGAAGTCATCGGTCTCGATGTAAAGGTCGCGGGTGAAAGGCACCTTGCGTGTGCCGGACTCGGGATCCTCTGGATTGTTGACGGCATCAAGCTCTTCGATTTTGTCTTCCGGGTAGTTCGTGATGACAACCTTGAGAGGGCGAAGCACGGCCAGGCGGCGCAGGGCGCGTTTGTTCAAGTCTTCACGGATGGCGTGTTCCAGCACTGCGGCATCCGTGATGCTGTTGTATTTGGTGATGCCGATGTTGTAAGTGAACGCACGCAAGGCTTCGGCGGTGACGCCGCGTCGTCGTAACCCGCAGATCGTGGGCATGCGTGGGTCGTCCCAGCCGCTCACGTGTTGTTCTTTCACGAGTTGCATGAGTTTGCGCTTGCTCATAACGGTGTAACCGAGGTTCAGCCGGGCAAACTCGTATTGGTGGGGCAGGGGGCGAGGCAGCCCCAGATTCTCAAGGATCCAATCGTAAAGGGGCTTATGCACTTCGAATTCAAGCGTGCAAATCGAGTGGGTGATGCCTTCGATGTAGTCGCTCAGGCAGTGGGCGAAGTCGTACATCGGATAAATGCACCATTTGTCGCTGGTATGATGGTGTTCCGTGTGGCGGATGCGGTAGAGCACCGGATCGCGCATCCAGATGTTCGGCGAGGCCATGTCAATCTTCGCGCGCAGTGTGCGCTTGCCGTCAGGGAACTCCCCTTGCTTCATGCGAGTGAAAAGATCGAGGCTCTCTTCCACAGGACGGTTGCGAAAGGGAGAGTCCTTTCCGGAACGGTCCGGCGCGCCGCGATACGCGTCGGTGTCCTCGGGAGAAAGATCGCAGACGTAGGCCAACCCTTTCTTTACGAGCGTGAGGGCGTATTCGTAAATCTGGTCGAAATAGTCCGATGCGTAGAAAGGTTCAAGCGAAGCCTCCCTATGGTTCTTTCCTACGACGGCTGGAAGATAGAAGTCAGGCTTGCCGCCGATCGTGCGGGGTTCGGGCGTTTTCCCTCTGGGCTTCAGCCCGTATTTATCGATCGCCCAACCGCTAATCAGCCACTCGACATCCTCCTCAATCGATTCCACATACTCGACATCCTCTTTTGTCGGGTTTGTGTCATCCATGCGGAGGTTGCAGATGCCGCCGAACTCGCGGGCGATGCCGAAGTTTAGGTAGATGGACTTCGCATGACCGATGTGGAGATAACCATTGGGTTCTGGCGGAAACCGGGTATGAATCTGGTGGTATTTCCCCTCAGCGACGTGTGCGGCGACGATGTCGCGGATGAAATCCGAGGGGGCGGTCGTAGCTTTAAAGTTCACATTACTCATTTGCCGCAGAGATACTACCGGTATGCCGTGGGTTTGAATAGTATCTAAAAACAGGGCTTGCCAAGTTGGTATGAGGAGATTAGTCTCTGCTCTCTTTTTGGGAAACCTTTACAGGCCTGTGGCCTGCAGATGGTTGTCGCCACTGAACAAAATGATGATTTATGGCAGTTAAAATTCGTATGAAACGGGCTGGGGCAAAAAACAAGCCCGTGTTCCGTATTGTTGTGGCTGATGGTCGTAGCCCGCGTGACGGCAAGTTCATCGAGGAACTCGGCACGTATCAACCTTTGAAGAAGGGTGATAATTTTACCTTGGACCTTGAACGAGCGAATCATTGGCTCAGCAAGGGCGCGCAGCCAAGCGAGACCGTCGCCAGCTTTATCAAGAAAGCAGTCAAAGCTGCTGCTGCAGTGCCGATGGCCTGAGTAAGATGTTTCGGCTTATGCAAGCCTTTCTTGAATACGTCGTCAAAGGTTTGGTGCAACACCCTGAAGCGCTGACCATCACTCCCGTCGAAAGGGAGGGAACGACGGTTTACGAGCTGCGGTTGCATCCGCAGGATGTCGGGAAGGTGATTGGTCGGCAGGGCATGACCATTAACGCCCTTCGCTCGCTGTTGCTGGCCGGTAGCGCTAAGAAAGGCCTGCGTTGCACTATCGAAATCGTCGAAGAGAAACTAGCGAGTTAAACGGGGTTTGGCTTTCACGCTCCTGTTTGTGTTTCCGTGGTGGGATCGCCCCTCGGAACGTGGCTTGCGCCGGACATGAAGATCGATGTGCTCACGCTGTTTCCCGCAATGTTTGCGGGGCCGCTCGATGAAAGTATTATTAAACGGGCGCGTGCGGCCGGGTTGCTTGATTTGACGGTCCATAATTTGCGTGATTACGCGCAGGATCGCCACAAAACGGTGGATGACAGGCCGTTTGGCGGTGGACCCGGAATGCTGTTAAAGCCCGAACCGATCTTTGAGGCAGTTGAGCAGTTGGTGCGGCCGGGTACGCGTGTGATTTTGCTGTCGCCGGCTGGCCGGGCCTTTAACCAGGCTATCGCCCATGAGTTGGCGCAAGCGGATGATTTATTGCTCGTGTCCGGCCATTACGAAGGTTTTGACGAGCGTATTCGTGAGGCGTTGGCGGATGATGAGTTGTCGATTGGTGATTATGTGCTGACGAATGGCGCATTGCCTGCGATGGTAATCATCGACGCGGTCACGCGCCTGCTGCCCGGTGTGTTGGGTGATGAACAGAGTGCGCACGATGACTCGTTCAGCCACGGTTTGCTGGAATATCCGCAATACACGCGGCCGGCAGAGTTTCGTGGAATGGCTGTGCCTGAAGTGCTTTTGTCGGGCAACCATGCGGAAATTGCCCGGTGGCGGGCCGAGCAGTCGAAATTACGGACAAAAGAACGTAGACCGGATTTGTTATGAAAAGTGGAGCAGGGGAGTGAGGGAGCGGTGGAGCAATGGGTAATCGGCCCAATACTCTATCCTTCCAGTAAACACTCTATTGCTCTAAGTGAACATGTTTTATGAACCAGGTATTACTTGATAAGATTGAATCGAAACAGTTTCGCAAGGACGCCGCGGATTTCTCCGTTGGCGACTCTGTGCGCGTGCACACCAAAGTGGTCGAGGGCGATAAAGAGCGTATCCAGATTTTTTCCGGCGTGGTGATTGGCCGTCGTGGACATGGCTTGAATGAAATGTTTACCGTCCGGCGTATCAGCTACGGCGAAGGCGTGGAACGCGTGTTTCCCCTGCATTCACCTCGCGTCGAAAAGGTCGAAGTGGAGCGCAAGGGTTCCGTCCGTCGCGCCAAGCTGACCTATCTGAGAAAACGTCTCGGCAAGGGCGCGACGCTGGTTAAAGAGCGTGAAGGGCGTGGAGCGGCTGAGACCGGACCGGCTGCGGTGCAGCAATGATCGTTCGCGGGATCTGATTTTATAAGCGAGGTTGTGGCCTCGCTTTTTTGCTGCGTTTCGGGGGCCGGTTGCGTAACTTCAAATCGCAATGCAAACATTAGCTGTCCAGTTTCTAGATCAGGGTTTGCACCGGGTCATATTCAACGCCGTTCCCATACCCATGTTCGTGGTGGACGAGGACGTGTGCATTTTGGATTACAATACGGGGGCAGCTAGGTTGCTCGGGCAGGATAAGCCGAATTTTGTGCTGCACCGTGGCGGTGAAGTGCTTCAGTGTGTGCATGCGTCCGACGTGCGGGAAGGATGTGGGCGTTCTCCGGCTTGTCTCAATTGCGTGCTGCGCAAGTCAGTGGGAGCAGCCTTCAAAGGCAAACCGGTTGTCCGCCAGCCAGCTAGAATGCAACTGTTAATCAACGGCAAGCGGATTCTGTTGGACCTGAAGGTGAGTTGTCATCCTTTCAGTTATGAACAGCATGCGTTTGCGTTGCTCATGCTTGAAGGCCTTGATGATTGAGGTGGCTCCAAGTGTCCCGTCAGTGAGTTCCGCATAGTTGCTTCGCCACCTCGGCGGGATTAACCGACAGCTCCTCGCGTGTTTTAAGGTTCTTAAGCCTTGCCACTAACTCGCCGGCCTGGTTTCGTTCGAGCTTGACCGTTTGCGTCGCCTTAAGCTCCTGGGCGCGCTTGAATTGTTTGTCGGATTTCGCTGCTGTCAGGGAATAGTCCGCTATTAACCCGGCGGACCTCAGGTCTTGGATAAGTTTTAGCGACTCTGCGCGTAATGACTCATCTTCAATAAGGCAAAACGCATCGAGTGTGGCTTCGAATTTTGGCAGCAACTTGCGGGCCTTCAGCAGCTCCAGTAATACTACATCCCCCATTCCAAAGCCAAGAGCCGGAAGGTCCACTTTGTCGCCGCTAATCAGCTTGATCAGGTTGTCATAACGGCCGCCGCCAGTGATCGCGCGAAATTCTCCCTTTAGATCGAAAGCTTCGAAGACAATTCCTGTATAGTACGCTAGGCCGCGGATGACGTGATAGTCGATTTTGACATAATCGCCCAGTCCACGGGAATTCAGATTGTCCAAAATCGCCTTGAGCTCCGGGGTCGGTTCGGATTTCTCAATAAAAGCTGACACGTCTTCGAGAGAGAACCCGATTCGCCCGAGTTTTTCTGCGCTCTGCTCCTGCGCTTCGCGCTCCAACTTGTCGATGATCTGATAAAACTCATGTTCCTTGGCTGTGTTTCCATGGTGGCGGACAAAAAAGTCGTGCCAGGCGTTCCGGCTGCTGAGGCGTACGGTGAAATCTTTCTCAGTCAGACCCAGAGAACGGAGGGTGTCAATCAGGAGGGCGATCAGTTCGGCGTCGGCTGCAGGGTCCTTTTCCCCGATAATGTCCGCATTTAACTGGAAATGCTCGCGCAGGCGGCCCTTCTGTTGCCGCTCGTAACGGAAAAGTTGTGGGATGGCGAACCATTTTACCGGTTTCTTGTAACTGCGCTCGTGTGCTGCAATCATCCGCGCCAGGGTCGGGGTCATTTCTGGGCGCAAGGACACATCTCTCTCGCCTTTGTCCTGGAAATTATAAAGCTGACCGACAATCTCTTCGCCGCTCTTGGTGGTGAACAGCTCCAGCGGCTCGAGTGGTGGACCGTCGTACTCCCGAAAACCGTAGCGCCGCGCGGTCTGGCGCCACTTGGAAAAAATATATTGGCGTGCGTCGGCGCTCCACATGTCCGGTTGCGGCAATGGCTCAGGGTAAAAATCGCGAAACCCGGGCAAACGTTCCATAATTCAAGGCAAAAGGTAGAAGGGATAGGGCAAAAAGCAACCCAAACGAAGGTTTGTCCGCTGACAAATCGAATGAGTGGAATCTAGGTTTTAAAACACTGGCACAGAGCGTAAACCCTTACCTGCAGCAGCCTCACCCAATCCGCTAACTCTTATAGACTGACCGGCACAACTGACTGCCTTCCGGCAACTACGGTAGAAACTGCCGCGCTCCGCTTGCGCTCGGCACTACGCCGATGGGGTCGTCGGTGGAACCTTCGGCGATAGCTTCAGGACGTCCGCTCGCATTTCCTTGCCCGGTTTGAATTTTACGACGGCTCGTTCAGGTATCGGCACGTCCGTTGCGGGAGAATTGGGATTGCGCCCGATGCGTGCTTTGCGGACTTTTACTTCGAACACTCCAAAGTTGCGCAGCTCTACTTTGTCACCTTTGGCCAGTGCTTCCGAGATGTAATCCAAGGTCTTCTGGGCTACGGTCAGAACCTGCTGTTGTATGAGGCCGGTCTCCTCGCTGATGCGAATAACCAAGTCACGCTTTGTCAGTGTCATAGTTTTATTAGGTTAGCTGCTCACATCCGTTTACCAATATATGTATAACCCCCGTAGCACCAATGGTCAAGCGAGGAAATATAAAGTTTTTATGAGGGGAAAACATTAGCCGGAAGTGTCTGGCTTGCCTTCCGACTACTACAAAACTTCGGCTCTCGTTGGCGCCTGCGGTGGCTCAACCGGCTTCAACAAGCGAATTCTCTGCGCGATTGGCTTCTCCGGCAGCCTTGCCATTAGTCGTCCTGCAGTTTTTGGCGAACAAATTCCGGTAAGTCGCCAGCGCCAGCAGTGGCCAGCTGTTTCGGTACATGTCGTACTTGAGATAAAAGACCTTTGGGAAGCCTGTCCCGGTGGTTTCCTGCTCGGTCCAGGAGCCGTCGGAATTCTGGGTGTTGGTCAGGTATTCGATTCCGCGGCGAATGCTTGGCCGGTCTGGGTCGTCGAAAGCGCACAAACCCATAATGGCCCACGCTGTTTGCGATGCCGTGCTCGGGCCCTGACCTTTGAAGACTGGGTCGTCGTAAGTGTTGCAGCGTTCGCCCCAGCCGCCGTCCTCGAGTTGAACGCTCTCAAGCCAGTCCCGTGCTTTAAGTAGCCACGGCTGGGTCATGTCGATGTTCAATGCCCGCAAGCCGCGCAGCACTTGCCAGGTGCCATAAATGTAGTTTACGCCCCAGCGCCCGTACCAGGAACCATCTTCTTCCTGATGCTCACGGATAAACCTCAGCGCTTTCTCCACTTGCGGTTGCTCGATGCTGTAGCCTTCGTAGCCAAGCAATTCCAATATTCGGGCCGTGATGTCCGCGCATTCCGGATCGAGCATCGCGTTGTGATCGGCAAACGGCACTTTCTCCAGAACGCCTTTCGTGCAATCCCTGTCAAATGATGCCCACCCGCCGTCTTTGCATTGGAAGGTCAGCATCCACTTGAGGCCGCGCTGAAAACATTCATCGCGTTTTTGACGATTCTCACCCGGAATTCTACGTAACGCCAGTAACACCATCGCGGTATCATCCACGTCCGGGTTCCATTTGTTCTCGAATTCAAAGACCCAGCCGCTCGGTTCCACTTTCGCTGGGTTTTTGAAGTGCCAGTCGCCGCGAAACCGGATTTCCTTGGACATCAGCCAATCGTTTGCTTTCCTGAGTGCCGGATGTTCGGACGGAAGGCCGGATTCATGCAGGCAAATCTGGACGATGGCAGTGTCCCAGACGGGTGAGAAGCATGGTTCGATACGGACGCTGCTTTCGGTTTCGTGCTCGAGCTCCTTCAATTTTCGCTCGGCGCGAACCACTTGTGGATGGTCGTCTGCATAGCCAAGCGCCTTGAGCGCGATGAGCGAGTTGAGCATCGCGGGGAAAATTGCTGCCAGTCCGTCTGAACCCTCCAACCGTTCCAACATCCACCGTTCGGCTTGTCGCAAGGCGCGTTTTCGGAACGGATGAATTCGATTCGCCGCAAACCATTCCGCAAATTTGTGAACGCGGTCCAGCCAGAGGAAGAAGTTGCGCCAGGTAATCCGTTCCGGGTCGGGCGCGAGTGCCAGGTCGCGTTGGTGGATTCCTTCAGGATAAAGCTCGTTGAGGTTGATGTTGTTCCTAGGCGAACGGGTGGGTTTGTAATGGTTGATGATCGCCAGCGGCACCAGCATAGAACGGCTCCATGAACTCATCTCGTTGAAGTTCACATAGAACCACTTTCCGATCAAAATGACTTCACAGGGTATGGTGGGCACATATTCCCACGGAAACAGGTCGAGCAGCGCCAGGTAAAGCTTTGAAAACGTGTTCATTCGCGGCACGCCGCCCAGGTGCAGCGCCATCTCGCGCGCTCGCAGCATTCGCCGGTCGGTTACTGGCACGCCCGCCAATTTCAACGCCAGATAAGCTTTGATGGTGGCGTTTACCTCGGCAGGTCCGCCGTAATAGATGTTCCAGCCGCCATCCGGAAGCTGCATCGAAAAAATGTGATTGACCGCCTTTCGTTGCCATTCCTTGTCCACTTTGCCGTTCCAGTGGTGGTAGGCAATCATGTCCGCGACCAAAGTGGCATCGACCATCAGCTCGCCAATCCAGTAACCCTCAGGCTTTTGCTGGCTGAGCAAATAACCCTGCGATCGCTCTATCGCGGCTTTTACTTCTCTCTGATGCCCATGTCCAAAGTCCGGTTCAGCAGGCTTGTCGCCGGGCATGGTTTTCTTAAATTGCGAGCCATCCACGTTCTCCACTGTGCAAATCCGGGAATGCCTTGTAAAGCGGTTAATCGGGCGCTTGCCCTGCGGCCTCTCCTGCCAAAAACAAACGATACCGCTTGCGCCACTTGCCGGCCATTGTGCCCGATGGCCCCAACTTTGAACTTTGAACTATTGAGCTTCAACTATACGTTTCCAGCATGCTTTTGGAATTTACCAAGATGCACGGTGCGGGTAACGATTTTGTGCTCATCGACAACCGGGCACAGACCATCAAACTTGGCCGCAGCGAGATTGTCCGGCTCTGTGATCGCCACTGTGGCGTCGGCGCGGATGGCGTGATCGTTCTGGTCCCCTCTGCCTCGCGCAAAGCGGATTTTGCATGGGAATTTTACAACAGCGATGGTAGCACAGGTGAAATGTGCGGTAATGGCGCCCGTTGCTTCGCGCGGTTTGTGCAGAAGCTTGTGGGGCTCCACCGTGATTTTTCTTTCGAAACCGAGGCGGGCATTATTAGCGCTGGCTTTCACGGCGATCGTGTTACTGTGAGCCTCACTCAGCCGGCTGATTTGCGTTTGAATGAAGAGGTGGCTCTCTCAGGGGGCAGGCAGACTATCCATTCGCTGAACACGGGGGTGCCGCATGCCGTCATTTTCGTCCCGGATGCGGATAAAGCCATGGTGTTGCAGCTCGGCCCGGAAATCCGACGCCATCCCCATTTTGGACCGAGAGGCACAAATGTCGATTTCGTCCAAGTGCTCAGTCCGGGATGGATTCGCGTACGTACGTTCGAGCGCGGTGTCGAGGGTGAAACCCTCGCTTGTGGCACCGGCGTGACCGCCTCGGCGTTGATCGCGTCACGGGTGCAAAAATTTGGATCGCCGGTCAAAGTTCAGGTCCAAAGCGGCGATCAGCTCGAGGTTAGCTTTGCTGAGCAGGGAGGCAGGTTCGCAAACGTGCGGTTGACCGGCCCTGCGGAATTCGTGTTTGAAGGACGGCTTAACCTTTAAATCGCGCTCGCCAAACCGCGCCCTTTCCCCCATTCTTTACAAGGGTTTAGAGTAAAACCATGTTTACTGGAACTTACACTGCAATCGTTACGCCGTTTAAAAACGGGCAGATTGACGAGTCCGCGTTCAGGCGTCTGATTAAGCTGCAGATCAGTGCCTGCGTGGACGGCATCGTCCCCGTTGGAACCACTGGCGAATCCCCTGCCGTCGATTACGACGAACACATTAGGCTGATCGAGCTTTCCGTAAAGTTCGCCGCCGGCAAAATCAAAGTGCTTGCTGGCGCCGGCAGTAATTCCACGAAGGAAGCCATTTACCTCACGGAACACGCCGAAAAAGCGGGGGCCGACGGGGTCCTTCACGTCGCGCCATATTATAACAAGCCTTCGCAGGAAGGTCTCTTCCAACACTTCCGCGAAATCGCCCGCCACACTCGCTTGCCTATTGTGCTCTACAGCATTCCTGGCCGTTGCGGCGTCGAAATCGGTGTTGAGACCGTCAGGCGGCTGGCGGGAGAATGCAAAAATATTATTGGCTTGAAGGAGGCGGGTGGCAGCGCCGACCGCGTCAGCCAGCTCCGTGCCGTGTTGTCGCCCCGGTTTGAGATCCTTAGCGGTGATGATTCACTGACCCTGCCGTTCATGTCACTCGGCGCCCAGGGTGTCATCAGTGTGGCGTCCAATGTTGTGCCGCGCCAGGTCTCTCAGATGGTTAAGGCTTTCGCAGCCGGACAGCCTCGTGCTGCCGCGAGGATTCACCACCGCCTCTATCCACTGTTCAAGGACCTGTTTATTGAGAGCAATCCGGTTCCTGTGAAAGCCGCGTTGGCGATGATGGGGTTGATTGAGGAAGAATATCGCTTGCCGCTGACGCCGATTAGCGCCAAAAATCGGGAAATACTGAGGGCGACCATTAAGGCTTTCGGCATTTTAAAATAAGCCCCGGGGCGCGATTCGTAGCCCTGTCAGGATGGGCAACACGGGACGATACGGTTGGTGAATTGAAAACCGTTCATTATTACTCGCCATGACCAACATTATTATCACTGGCTCGAAGGGGCGGATGGGCCGCACTTTGGTTGCGTGCGCCCCCCATCACCCCGAGCTTCGAATCGCGGGACAGGTCGATCAGGGCGACGACCTCAAATCCATAATTGGGCATGGAGACGTCATCATCGATTTCAGTTCGCACACTGCCACACCTGCCATCGCCGCATTATGCGCTGAACACAAAAAGTCCATGGTCATCGGCACCACCGGGCATTCGGACGAAGAGACCCGCCAAATCACACGGCACAGCGCCAGCATCCCCATGGTGTTCTCCGCCAATTTTTCAACCGGGGTCAACACACTGTTCTGGCTCACCCGCAAAGCGGCCGAAATCCTCGGGCCCGGCTTTGATTTGGAAATCATCGATATGCATCATCGCCTCAAACGCGACGCTCCCAGTGGAACCGCCAAAGCTTTGGCGGAAATCCTCGCCAGTGTGCGGAAGCAGCACCTTGAGAAAGTTGTCCGCCATGGTCGTGCTGGCATGGTTGGCGAACGGACGGCGGAGGAAATCGGGATGCATTCCTTGCGCGGCGGCGATGTGGTGGGCGACCATACGGTGGTTTTTGCCGGAATCGGCGAGCGGGTTGAGCTCACGCATAAGGCCTCCAGCCGCGAGACGCTTGCCAACGGCGCGCTGCGTGCCGCGCAATGGGTGATTAACCAGAAATCCGGGCTGTACGACATGCAGGATGTGCTCGGTCTGAAGTGAGAGATGTCCCGCTGATGCGGAAGGCATTCCTTCCTCCGATGAATGCGCATCAATTGGTTATCCTCGCCTTGGGTTCTAACCTGGGAGACCCGCGTCGGAATGTCCGTCAGGCAATGGAGCGGCTTCAACAGCTCTCAGATGTTCCGTTGCTCAAATCGTCTTTGTGGCATAGTTCCCCGGTCGATTGCCCGCCGGGTTCGCCGATGTTCGTAAATGCAGTGGTGGGTTTGGTTCCGCGTGGTTGCGAGACACCGGAATCTTTATTCCCGAAGCTGCAGCAAATCGAGAAAGACCTGGGCCGCCAGCCCAAAAAGATACGAAACGAACCTCGTGCGCTTGATCTCGACCTGGTTGCTTTCGGGGATGAGGTTCGGGCTGCGGGAAACTTGACTTTGCCTCATCCCCGCGCGCCCCGGCGGCGGTTCGTGTTGCAGCCGCTCAGCGAAATTGCGCCGGATTTGATCCTGCCCGGCCAAACTAAAACCGTGCGCCGGTTGCTATTCGATTTGCCACCCGACCACGGCATGCTAAAGTTGGAAGCTTAAGAGCGTCGAATGACCTTGCCCCCGCTGATACTGGCTTCCGCTTCCCCTCGACGGGCTGACCTTTTGCGCCAGATAGCCTTGGAATTCCTGGTCGTGCCCAGCGACGCGCGGGAGCTCCATAACGAGCATTTAACTGCCCAGGAACTCTCCCGGGTTAACGCGTATCGTAAAGCCCGCGCCGTGGCAAAAAGATTTCCTGATGCCCTGGTATTGGCGGCTGACACGCTCGTTTATTTGGATGCCTTGGTTTTCGGGAAGCCGGCCAGTTTACCAGACGCTTGTCGGATGCTCGAACAACTTCAGGGCCGCACACACTTTGTAGTCACTGCCATCTGCCTCCTCTGTCTTCGCAACCACCGTCAAAAGGTCTTCGCCGAAAGCACGGCAGTGACTTTTCGCCCCCTTGACGCAATCGGAATCCGGCGCTACCTGGCAGGGATGGATCCGTTCGATAAGGCGGGCGCTTACGCTATTCAGGAACAGGGCGATGAAATCATCGAAGCGATTTCAGGTTCGTACACCAACGTGGTCGGCTTGCCGGTCGAACGGCTGCAATATGAATTGCTTCACTGGACCCGGGATTAGGCTCTTAGCATCTGCTCAGTTCCTGCCAAAGACAGGCGCTCATCAGCTGGCCTTTGGCGAAGTTATCCAGATTAAATTTTTCGTTGGGTGAGTGCGCGTTGTCATCGGGCAGGGCAAGCCCCAACATAAGGGACTCGGCGCGTAGGATCTTCTTGAAATCGTTCACGATCGGGATTGAGCCTCCTTCCCGTATGAGAACCGGTTCGCAGCCGAATGCCGACTTGAGCGCGCGCAATGCCGCCTGGGCTTGAAGGCTGGTGGGTGAGACGATGTATGGCTTCGCGCCATGGCCCGTTTTAAGTTCCATCCGGACCGTAGGCGGGCAGAGCTTCTTCAAGTGTTGCCGGACCGACTTGATGATCTTTGCGGGATTCTGATTCGGCACCAGGCGCGTGGTGATTTTGGCGCGCGCCCAGGCCGGCACAATCGTCTTGTTGCCTTCGCCCTGGTAACCGCTGGTAAGACCGTTGATTTCCAGGGTGGGTCGCGCGGATCGCTGCTCGATGGGGGTGTGGCCGCGCTCACCGAAAAGCTTCGGCACACCGAGGAACTTCCGGTAATCCCGCTCGTCAAAGGGGAGGCGCTTGAATTGTTTCCGCTCGTAAGCGGAGAGCCGCTGCACGTCGTCGTAGAAACCCGGGATGGCCACACGACCGTTATTGTCACGGAGTTTGCCCAGCATTTGGCTGAGTGCCATGGCCGGGTTATCGACTGTGCCGCCGAAAATGCCCGAGTGGAGATCGTGGGCGGGGCCACGCAACGTGAGTTCAAAGGCGGCGATGCCGCGCAAAGCATAAGTGAGCGCCGGATGTTTGGGCGTGGGCATGCCGGTGTCAGAAATAACCACCGCATCACAGTTCAATTCGTTCCGGTGTGCTCTCAAAAACCGGGCGAGACTACTGCTGCCGACTTCTTCTTCGCCTTCGATAACGAAGGTGATATCGCAGGGCAGCGGCGTTCCAGTCTTCAGGTAAGCCTGGACAGCTTTGAGGTGGGCAAGATTCTGGCCTTTATTGTCGCTGGCGCCTCGGCCGAAAAGCGAACGGCCCTTGACGCGGGGCTCGAAAGGTGGTGATATCCAAAGGTCAATGGGCTCGGGGGGCTGAACATCATAGTGGCCATAAACAACAAAGTGCGGCACGCGCCCGGCTCGCTTTCTCGGCGCTGGCGTTTTGGCAACAACGATGGGGTGGCCTTGGGTTGGGCAGAGCCGCGCGTTCAGGCCGATTTGCCGGCAGTGCTTGACCAGCCACGCCGCGCAGGCATGCAGATCCGAGCGATGTTGTGGTTGCGCGGACACGCTGGGAAAACGGACATAATCGCAGAGGTCCTCCACAAAGCGTGCCTTGTTTTGCTTTAGATACTCAATAATTGCCTGCATACGTCTTCAGTTTGGGCTCCAGTTCAAAATCAAAGTGCTTGCTCACTTCCTCGGTTTCAAGAGGTTATTGAGCAGGTTGCCGATGAGTTCCTGTTTGCTGGCCGGCTGATTGGTTGCCGCGTTCGGTGGCGGGTTCTCTGTTGAGGGTACGCCACCTCCCAAAAGTCCGCCCAGTCCCTGAAGAACCCCGCTAACTTTGCTGCCAGCCGCTGGCACCCCGCTGGTGATGCTCTGGAGAACCAGCCCGGCCAGCGCACCTTTGTTTATATCCGCCTGGGGTTCGCCAATCGTGCCCCTCTCCGTGAAGAAATCGGGCAGCTTGGCATAAGCGGCATTGGTGGGTGTGTTGGCGGGCACAAGATTCAATTTCTCAGCAATGGGTCGGCTAAGGGATATTGAGACCGGAATTTGGATTGTCGAGTTCGTCAGCACCGCCGCAAGCGTGATGGTGCCCGCTGCTTCGGCCCGGAACGCCGCGCTTTGAACCACAGCCTGTTCCAAGTCCACCCGGCCGGAACCCATCGTGCCGCGGGCGATGATGGAATCAACGGGGGATTTCGTCAGTTCATTAGCCAGGCCGCCTGTGCCGGATGTGCCGGGCAAAAAACTGGTGATCGCGCTTGCGGGGTTTCGGGTCAGTTCGGGTATGGTTGACACAACATCGATCAGTTTCTTGAGAATGAGATTCTTGAAGTTGGCCACCGACAAATTGAGATTGGTTGAACTGGCGTCAAACTGGCCGTTCAGGGTCTTCTGCAGGCTGGCGCCGGTCGTGCCTTGGCCGCTGACCGTTGCCTGCGCTGTGAAAGTGCCTCCGATTTGGCCCTTGCGTTCTGGCTGGAATGTATTCACCAGCGGCGGGAGCGGAACCGCCTTCGCGTTAAAAGTCGCATCGTATTTGTAACCCGGCATGCCAAGATCAAGATCGACTGTTGCGCTGACCGGGGCGCCATTAAGCGCAAGTTTGAAGGGGTTTAACACCACGTGGCCGCCGTCCAACTTGGCGGTGGCGGTCAAATTCGTGATTTCCATTTCGTGCAAATAAAATTTCCGGACGTTCGCTTCTGCCGTGAAGTTGTGAAATGGCAGCTTCACCGGCGCGGATTCCTTGCCGGTTTCCGTTGGCGCGGGCGCGGCTTTTGGCGTTGTGACCGCGGTTGCCTTCTTCTGGGCGGCAAAGAGGTCGTAGTAACTCGTCACATCGAGCGAATCGACCGCCAGTTTCAAGCTGCCTTGAATTGTGTTGGTCTGTGACATATCCACCTCGCCAGTGAGTTGCACCTGGTTGGTCGCTCGCGCAGTCGGCGTTAGCGAGATCTGGAACTGGCGCACAGTGGCGACCTGTTTGTTTAGCCCGACATCCACCTGTACGCTGGCTTCGAACGGCTTGGCGGGCAACCGCCCGGACGGGTCGTTCACGACAAGGTTGGTCATCTGCAGGTCACCCTTCACGGTCGAGGCCGCTTGGGGCTCGTATTGCACCGAGGCATTGCCGTTGATGGCGACACTCACCAGTTTCTTATCCCCAAGCATCGGCTGGAGGAACGGGCCGAGTCCCGCTTGGTTGAAACCCGTCAATTTAACGGTGAGTTGGGCGGACTTGTTCGTTAAATCGTAAGTTCCTGAGAGGTCAAACGCCCCGCCAACGGCCGAGTCCTGCGTGAACCGGCCGGCGGCTTTGTGGATCTGCACCTGTTTCGGCGTCATCGCCACATCCACATCGGCGGTGATCCCGAAGCTGCGGAGGGAATTGCCCCCAAACTGCCCGGTGAAATCCGCCAGCGCGAAGCTGCCGGTAATCCCCTGCGTCGCGCCTGGAGTTTGGGCTTTGGAATTTACCGATTGTCCCGCTTGTGTGACGTGGAGCTTAAGTTCGGCGGTGCCGGAGGAGGCACTCATGCCCGGCAGGGGCAGCGCTTGGAGAAGACGCGCCAGCATGAGTTGGGCGTTGAGTGTGACATCGGCATTTTGGGTGGCCTGATCGTAAGTGACAGAGCCGGAGACGGTGCCCAGCGGCTCATTCAGCCGGGCGATTTGCAATTTGTATTCGGGGACACTGAACTGCTTGAGGTCCGTCGCTTTGCCGTTCATTTGCAGCGTGACACTGGCCTGGGTGATTTGGTTGGCGCCCGAGCCGGCGGTGAGGTTGTCGATTTGAGAGCTCAAATCGAAGGTGAGCTGCTTGCCGGCTTGCTGGGAGAGCAGCTTCATCTTGGCATTAACGATGCCCGTCGGCGCGACATCGCCGAGAAACGCCTTCCAATCCGCGAGGTCCAGGTGCGTCACCGCCAGGTTGAGCGTGGAGTCCCCGACGTTGTTGCTGGCATCACCCCAGGAGACGGTCATTGGGCTGGCCAGGTCGGCCTGTAGCAGTGGGTTGGCGTTTTGCGTGCCCGTCAACGTCAGCTTTTGTAGCAGCGCAGTCTTTGCATCTTGGTCAATGGTGACAATGTACTGCGCTTGGAAATCAAGCGGAGGCGTCGTCGTGTTCGTGCGAGTCACTTGCAGCCGCCCAACATCCAACTGGCCGCCCACCGTGATCGCTTTTCCGCCCTTTGAAAACTCAATCGAATTGGACGAGCTGATAGTCGTCGAGCCAAAATCGGTGCCGCTGCTTTCCCCAACCATGTTGAGAAGCCGTTTGTCAATGGCGCGAACTTCCACCGACAGACGGCCCTCGCTCTTCTCGGCGTCGAAAAGTCCCCTGACCAGCAATTGGCCCAACGGCGTGCCCGCTCTTTGAAAGCTCAGCGTGATTTGCTTGATCTCCGTGGGCGTAAGCTCGCAAACCACCTCCGAGCCAAACCCCGCCATCTGGCTCAAGGCGCCCCCAGCCTGACTTACCGCCAGGTGCGCGCTGCCTTTGATTGAGCCCGGCTTCAAATCCGGCGTCAGTGCGAAGCTAAAGTCTCCCGCAAGCTTTGCCTGGAGAAGTCCCTTTCCGGCCGGGGCAGGGGGATTGTTCGCCACGCTGATGTCCGCCGCCAAAGTCAGTTTGCCCGCCTGCCCGTTTTGCAGGTCTTCCAGGGTGACGTTCACGTGCGAAAGCTCCGTCACATCGCGAGTGCCTCCCGCATAGAGTTTTACCCGCCGAACCGTCGCGTCGGTCAACGCGACCTTCCTGACATTGACTTGAAGCTGTTTGCCGGAGGGTTTGGGCTGTCCGGGCTTCTTTTCCTGCGGCTTTGCCTTCTGCGCTTTCAGCAGCGGATCGAGGTTGCTGGTTCCATCCGCATTCTGGACCAGAGTCACCGTTGCCCCGGAGACGGACGCTTCATCAATGTTTATCCTGCCGCCGATCATATCCATCAGGCTGTAACGCAAATGCACTTCAGCCGTAGTTAGGAGCGGCTCAGCCCCCGTCGTCTGCACCTGCAAGTGGCGCAGAATGACTTCCTTGAACGGACTAATCGAAGCGTCACTTACGGTGACCTCCCCGCCCATGGATTTGCTCACGCGCGGAAGGATGACCCCCTTGAGAAAGGCGGAGCTGGTCGCCACAAAATAGACCGCAATAACCAGCACAACCAGCAGTACGACTATTCCCCCCAGCACCTTTAGCCAGCCGCGCCGTTTTCGTGGCATCGTTGAAGTTGCGATTGTATTTGTCATGGTAAGTTCCTCAATTTCATCAGGCGGCTTGCTCGCAATTAATCATCCACGGTATGCCGAATTGATCAACCAACATGCCAAAACGCGCGGCCCAGAAGGTCTGCTGTAGAGGCATGCTTACCTTTCCGTTTCCCGCCAATGCGTTAAAGATGCGTTCCGCCTCTGCTGGGTCTTTGATGCCAAGCGTTATGGAAATGCCTTTTGGCTCCTCATAACGCTCCGGTGGCACGTCACAACCCATCAACGTCTTGTCGCCCACCATCAGGGTTGCATGAATGATCTTGTTGCGCCATTGCGACGGCATCTGGTCAGCCAAGGGTGTCACCGCGTAGGGAAGCATTGTGACGACCTTGCCGCCAAGACACTGCTCATAGAATTTAAACGCTGCCTCGCACTGACCGCTGAAATTAAGATGTGGACACAATTGCATATGGCTTTCCTTTAACCCGGGTGTGTTCCCGGTTTGTTTAGTTTCGGTTTTGTTTATGGCGAAACGTGATTCTTTGCATTTGCCCAGTGTGAGAGCAAACCTAAACCCGGAAGCGCAATTAGTCACCCGTCAGAAGCTTCTTTATTCTAAGGTAGGCGCGGGCAATGGCCGGCAAGTAAAGCGCCGCCAGAATTGCCAGAATGGCGATCACACACAACAACTCGGTTAATGTGAGACCTTTGTGTTCGCTCGTCTGTAATTTCATACTGCTAGAAAGCTGAAGCCCTTTCATATCCGATTTGACATGGCTGAGGCGCTGCCGTCAAGCGGATGCCGCCTAAAAATGCGTCTCAGCCAAAGCCGTTGCCCCCTCACGCCAGCTTCTTCCCGCATCGGGCGTTATGAGCGAAACATGAAATAGACGGCTCCGACGAGGCACATTCCGGACCACAAATAGTTCAACCTGAGGGGCTGGCCCATGTAAAACAGGGCGAAGGGCACAAACACCGACAGCGTGATGACCTCCTGCATTATCTTCAACTGGGGCAGGTTCATTGCAGTGTAGCCGATGCGGTTCGCGGGAACTTGCAGGAGATACTCGAAGAACGCGATGCCCCAGCTCAGAATGGCGGCGATATACCATTTCCTGTCATTCCAGTTCCGCAGGTGCGCATACCAGGCGAATGTCATGAAGGTGTTCGAGCAAATGAGTAACAACGCGCTCTTGAGAACAATGGCCGATTTCATGCCCCGAACATACCAAAGTGACCGAACTCCGCAAAACCCTTGAGGGCAGCTGGACGGGGCAAGCACAGTCGGGGACTTCCTGCAAATCCAATCACGCAAATTTTCAATGGGGCGCCGAACGGCTCTCCTTCTCCCTGGGGAGAAGGTCGGGTTGAGGGAGGACGTTCAATTTAACTTCTGGGCAGCGAGCGGTACAGTCACAGCTTGCAAACTCCAGGGCCGGCAACTAATTTCCGCGCTTATGGAGAAAGTGGTAATCATCGGTTCGGGCTGCGCGGGCCTGACGGCCGCGCTTTACACGGCGCGCGCCAAATTGAGCCCCCTGGTCCTCACCGGCAGGCAACCGGGCGGTCTGCTGACGACGACAACCACCGTTGAGAATTACCCGGGTTTTGTCGAGGGCATCGACGGCTATGAATTGATGACGCGAATGCAGAAGCAAGCGGAACGATTCGGGGCGCGGGTGAAGTTCGGCGTGGTCGAGAAGGTTGATTTTTCCAAACAGCCGCTGGTGCTGACGGTGGATGGCGAGACGGTGGAGGCTGAGACGGTCATTATTGCCAGCGGGGCGAGCCATCGCCGGCTTGGCCTGGAAAATGAGCATAAACTGGAGAACAAAGGACTGACTTATTGCGCGACATGCGACGGGGCGTTGCCGGTGTTCCGCGACAAGCCGCTGGTGGTGGTGGGCGGAGGTGATTCGGCTTGCGAGGAAGCGATGTACCTCACGCGTTTTGGCTCGGTCGTTTACCTGGTGCATCGCCGCGATTCGTTACGGGCGTCGAAGATCATGGCCGACCGGGTGTTAGCACATCCCAAAATCAAGCCGGTGTGGAATTCGGTGGTGACTGACGTTCTCGACGTGAAGCAGGACAAGGTTACAGGGGTGCGCCTGAAGAATGTTAAGACCGGAGCGGAGACTGGTCTCGATTGCGCCGGGGTTTTCGTGGCTGCCGGCCTTATTCCGAACACGGAACTCTTCAAAGGAATTCTCAACATGGACGATACGGGTTACATTATTCCGAAACAAGGTGCGTCCACGAATGTGCCCGGGGTTTTCGTGGCTGGGGATTGTGCAGACCGCGTGTATCGTCAGGCCGTCACGGCGGCGGGCATGGGTTGCGCGGCCGCAATTGAGGCGGGGCGCTATCTTGCGGCCCGAAACGAATAAACAAGCTGAAACTTGTATTTGGCCTGCCTTTGCGCAGGCTCTTCGGAGTTCCAGAACCGGCTCAAAAGAAAATAAAAGGTTTGGCGAGCTTCGGCGCGCCAGTACTAGTACAAGTCTGAAAGAGGTAAGTTATGGCAAACAACATTTCTGAACGGAATCCCAATGCTCCTTCCTTGGGTCGTGTGACATTTCTCGATGGCCAAAATGAGATGCCGATGCTTGAAGTCAGCACGGCTTGGAGCACGGCTGAGATTTATTTGCACGGAGCGCATGTGACGCAATTCAAGAAAAAGGACGAGCCGCCTTTGTTGTTCATGAGCCAGTGCAGCCGCTTTGCTGAAGGGCAGCCGATTCAGGGCGGCATCCCGGTTATCCTTCCCTGGTTCGGTCAGCGTGAGGGCCTGGGTATGCACGGCTTCGCCCGCTTGAAGAGCTGGGACTTGAAGGAATTCATCCCTGCGGCTGATGGCAGCGTTAGTGTCCGGTTCCGTTTGCCGGAGGCTCCAGAGTCTTCGACTTTCCCGCTTTTCTCGGCCGAGTACATCGTCACGGTCAAGGAAACGCTCACCCTCCAGCTAACCATCACGAACAGCTCAAGCAAAGAGGAGCTCGTTTGCGAGGACTGCCTGCACACCTACTTTGCAATCAGCGATATCACCGCAATTTCTGTGTCTGGTCTTAAAAACCTGAGCTACCTTGACAAGGTTGCCAATTTTACAAGGAAGACCCAGGTTGAAGACCCCATTCGCATTGCCTCTGAAGTTGACCGCGTTTATTTGGACACAACCGGTACGGTCGAGATTGTCGATCCCCGCCTGGGTCGCAGGATAGTTGTTGGGAAGCAAGGTTCGCGTTCGACAGTGCTGTGGAATCCGTGGATTACGAAGTCGCAGCAGATGTCTGATTTTGGCGATGAAGAATACGAACGAATGGTTTGTGTGGAATCCGGCAATGTCGGCCCCAACGGCCTTAAATTGCCACCGGGCGGAAGCTCCACGCTTACGGTTGAATTGAGCAGTACTCCTTTAGCTTGAAGGCCTTGGGCTTGGCGGATTACTATTGATTTTCCCTCAACGGCTTGCTACAAATCACACACGGTTTCAGAACGGCAAGGCCATGGATACGCAACAATTTCACCGCGCGAGCGCACCGTCCCAACCCCCTACACCTCGCCAGTCGCCCCGCATCCACCAACGCCTCCGGCGGCACACGTGCGCCTCATGGATTTTGCTGCTCCTCCTGGCTTTGCCCGCCGTAGTGCAAGCCCAGTTTGATTTCACGACAAATTCCGACGGCATCACTCTTACCATCAATAAATACACGGGTTCCGGCGGCGACGTGACCATCCCGGACACGACCAATGGCTTGTCGGTCACCGGTATCGGGACCAATGCGTTCTCGTACAGCTTGGGCGTGACCAACGTCACAATCGCCTACAGCATCACCAATATCGGGGCCTCTGCGTTCGCTGCCTCTCGCTTTGCCGGCCTGAGGACAATAACGGTGGATACAAACAATTCCGCCTATTCCAGTTTAGATGGGGTGTTGTTCGACAAAAACCAGACTACCCTCATCCAGTGTCCGCTTCGCAATTGTAAAAGCTATGTAATCCCCGACAGCGTCACTTGCGTCGGAGACGACGCGTTCCATAACTGCGCCTGGCTGACCAATATTACAATCGGCAACATTGTTACCAGCATCGGAAGCAGTACGTTCTATCTGTGCTCAGGCCTGACCAATATTGTCATCGGCAATAGCGTTACTAGCATCGGTTCCAATGCATTCTATTATTGCACTAACCTGGTCGCTTTGACGATCCCCGATAGTGTGACCAGCTTCGGAAGTTCCACGTTCTATAGCTGCTATAAGCTGACCAGTGTCACGCTCGGCACTAACGTCACGAGTATCGGTAGTGACGTGACTTCGCTTTTTCGGGCCACTTGCAGTGTTGGTCTGGGCCGGACGAAAGGACCAGACGATGAAAGGCAAACGATATACGACGGAAGAATAGATTCGCATTTTGCGAGAGGCGGATCGCGGTGAAAAAAGCATCCAGAACATCTGCCGGCAGGAAAACGTGT
>CAIQQM010000147.1 GCA_903873945.1 uncultured Verrucomicrobiota bacterium | reverse complement strand
CGCACTAGTTGGTTCTTTTGACGTCAGTCTGTTTGGCATTTATCCGCCAATTCCCCGGGGTTGAAGCCGACTGAATGAGGTGCTTGCCGGTGGCGCGGTTGAGTCTCCGTTCTGGCTTCCTTCAGGCTTCACGTTGCCGAGCACCGTTGGGATTGCCTCCCGTTCGCCGGGGTCCTGGATAATGATTACCTCGACCGCTTTGTCCGGTGAGGCTCTGTTCTGAAGTGTGGCGGCAACGGTTCCCGCAGCCGCAGGGACAGCCGGCGGCGAACCGGTGCAAGGGGCTGTTGCTCCGGGAACCCGCCCTGACTCCAGGTCGGGCGCTGGGGGTGCAGATTCCTCGACCTTGAGGCTGGCTCGCTCGAGCAGGTTTTCGAAAACGGAGTCTCGCAAAAGCTCGCCAGCCTGTTGGAGGGTAATACGGCGATGGCTGGCAATCATCTGCACGAGCTGCTCAAAGGGCATCCCCCGCACTTGGTCCCGCAATATCCTCTCTTCCAGGCGCGGGAAATCACCCGGGCTGCTGATCCGGACTGTCTCCAACAGGATGTGCTTCTCGGCCTCCGTTTGGGCCCCTTTGTAAAGGCCCAGCAATCGTTCTATTTGGTCCATGTTCTCGTTCCGGTTCATGCGGGTGCGGCCCATTTATCAAGCCGACATGCCCCATAACATTATAATGAGGTGTGCCCCGTGCTGGGGGTTGTGAACGATATGATTGAGATTGATGAATTTCCGGGTCATGTGACCGGCCTGCCCGTGCGGGGGCTCGTGGGTGACGGGCTCTTCCCTCCCCGTTTGGCGCGGATGCATTCGTTCTTCGACCGGCTGGCCAGCCGTTCGCTGCGCGAGGAGGCGATCCCGCAAGATCTCCAGGCCCATGCAGGTCTCTATGGGTTGTGGGGCCGCACGAGCGATGGGGAGGTTTTGGGCCTCCGTCGGGGGGGAGGCGTCTGGCGCATGATGCGAGTTCCCCTCCCTTCGGGGGTTGTTCGTTCGCTCAACCTGCCCGGTGTAATCGAGGCGAGAGATCATTTGGCTTGGGTCGAGGTCGGAACGGCTCGCATTCATCTGCTTCGCCAGGGTGAGCGTGTCCCCATTTGGTCGGCGGAGGTTCCAGATTCTCCCCAGCCGGCGCCGCAAACGCCGCGCGGGCCAAAGCCGCCTGGACTCGCCCTGAGCTGATCACGGCTTCACGCGGTTCCATCCTTCCAGCCCCAAGTATTTGAGGCCGGGGATTTCGATGTCCGGCTGGTCGGGGTGCGCGATGAATTCCTTGAGCTGCGGGCCGTTCCACTCGCAGGTGATCCTCATGTCGGCCCGCAGCTTGGGCCGCTGGTTCGAAGGGATGTCCAGCATGATGCGCGGGAGCAGCTCTTTGGCAAGGCTCAGCACGGACCAGTGGACCAGGTAACGCTGGGCGTCGTGCAAAATGTCGATGAGCACGATCGGGACGTTCGGGTTGCGGCGGCGGAATTCCACCCAGTTGGCGCAGGCTTCCATGATGTAGACGGCCACGCCGTGTTGGATCTGCCAGTTGGAAGCTTCGCGGCGCATGTCCTTCAGGGTGCGCAACAGCTCGCTATCCCCGCGGTTGTCCTGGTTCAGGATGATGCGGACCAGGGCCGGATCCAGGAAGCGGCGGCGAAAGCCGGCGGGACTGACCTGGTAGCCAAAAACGCCCTTGTGGGTGAAGTAGGTTCGGCCCGCGAGGCCGGTTTCCTGCGGGATGACGCGGTTCATTTGGTTTTCCAGATAGTCCCAGGCCACGCGGTACAGGTCGCGGTAGGCGTCCTTGATGTGCGCGACGCTCTCGGCGGTGTGCGTGGCCGGCTTCTTCGCGCGGACGGCCTCGCGATTGAGGCTGCGCGCCATGGCCTCGTTTCCGCGCTGGTAGGGGATGCCAAACGTGAAGGGCTTGGCCTCATCCCGTTCCGCCTTGTGGTGCTTCTTGATTTCGGCGTCACTCAGATCGCCCAGGCGTTGCGGGTCCTTGGCGCGGGCCAAAGAGGCGTGCGGGTCCCTCTTGGGATCGTCCATGATTGCAGTCATGTTCGGGTCCCCGGAGACCTGGGCCAGACGCTGCACTTCGGCGGCCGAGTAATCCAGCTCCACCATGAACCATCCGCGCGGCGCCATCTCCATTCCACGGATGGCGTGCGGCGGGGCTTGGCCGATGATCTTGGACACATAATCCTCTTCTTCCTTGGGCACCGCGCTGACGTTGGGCGAGGTGCGCAGCCGGTGCGTCTCCAAAGAACCCCAATAGGTCGTGTAAAGGATGGATTGGTCCCGATTCACGGCCATGGACATTGCTTTCTGGCGCTTGCCCACGAGTTTCGGGTCTTGTGTCTTCTTGGCCTCCACCTCGCCGGCGCCAAACAGTTCAAGCTGGTCGCGATCGGCGTCGTCCCCCTCCTCCAACGACTCAAGGTATTCCTTCACCCGGCTGGCGCCCCAAGGGCCGTCCTTGCGGCAATAGTTGTTGGCCAGAGTGGCGATCGAGCGGCAGTCGTTCAATTTCTCGCAAAGGGGGTCGGCGGTGGCCAGCATCTCCAGCGTCTCCTGATTGGTGGATGCAGTCAGGACCGGGTAGTCCCGCTCGGGAATCTTCAGAGGCAACGGACACTCCGCGCTGCTGAGCAGCTTGCGGAGCCCGGGATCATTGAGATCGAATGTGGCGCTGCCGCGCCGCTGGTGAATGAAATCCAGCAAGGCCTGCCCCTTCTTTTTGTCGGCTTCCTCCAGCTTCGCGCCGGGCTTAAGCAGCGGCTCCTGGGCGGCCTTGAAGAGCATCTCTTTGACGGCCCGGGGCCATTCGCGCACGGGTTTCTCGGTGGTGTACATCGGGTACAGCCCGATGCCCTGCGGCGGCTGGTTGAAAAGGATCTGGCGCAGCTGCGCGGCGGAGCCAGGGTTAACTTCCGGCGTCGTGACGCGGGTCTTGATGTAAGCGACCGTTTCGGCTAGCAACCTTTCCAGCCGTGTGTCGTACCACTCAATGTTCTCTGCGAGCCGTTTGAGACTGAAGGGGTGCCCGACCAGTTCCATCTCGATCAGCGCCCCCATCTGCTTGCGCTTCACGTTGAAGTAAGCGTTCTCCAAAGTCCACCCCTTGGCGTAGGCGTCCGGTTCCTTGCGCTTGAGGTCCTCGTCCTGCTGCTTCATGTCCGCCAGCATCACCGGGACCAGTTCGAAGGTGCGGCGGCCGTCTTTGCAGCCGTAAGGCAGCCGGATTTCGGGCGGCACCAGGCCGTAACTGCCATCGGTGATGCCTCTGGTCGCCCGGTAGCGAGCCAACTCCGCTTTGTGGTCTTCCTTGCCGAGGTAAACCTTGATGAGGTCATCCAACCCCTGGGGCTGGCCCTCATCGAGCACTTTGGCCAGATCGTAGGTGCACAGGTGCAATTGGTCGCGCAAGTCGACGCCAAAGAGGATCAGCTGGATCGCGTCCACCTTGAGCGCGTGTCCCACGAGCTTGATCTCGGGCCGGCGCAGATACTGGTTCAGAATGTCGGTCAGCTCCTTCTGGCTGCCTTGGAAGACCCAGCGCACGTCGTCGATGTAGGCATGGAAGCTGTGCGGGGGCGGCGTCCATTGCCTGAATGCCGCTTCATTGGGGAAAATGTAGACCGCCCCCTTGCCGTCGGGCAGGTCGTAAGGGTTGCGCAAGACGGGCTCGTGGCGCCCCTCGTGGACGCGGATGTTGAGCGTGCGGCTCCGCGTGGCCAGGATAATATCGAGGATTCGGTAATCGGTAATGTCATGGCCGACAAACTCGGTGTCGAGGCAAACCACCTCCTCGCGGTCATCCTGGATCTCCTGCAGGTGCCGCCGGAGATCTTCCGGGTTGTTGAGACAAAAACAGGGGGGCTCGGGCGGGCTGTCCTTCTTCTGGTTGAACCAGTTCATCAGGGCGCCGCGCAGGGTCCGCTCCCAACTCTTGATCCACTCGGCTTTGCTGAGCAGGTTCCCCGGTTGGGTCGCGCAGATCAGGTGCGTCTGATAATGGTCGAGCGGTATGAGCTGCCCCTGCAGCTCCGTGACGGTGGCGTTTTCCAGGTGCTTCGCCAAATGCGGGACGATATTGGCCCCGAAGCTGAGGACAAGCTGGGGCTTCTGGTCCCGGATCAGTCGTTCGATGAATTGAAAGCCATACCGTTCTTCCCCGGCGGCGACGCGCGTCTTGGGAGGTATGTACCACGGAACCAGGTTCGCGTGCCCGCAGCGGTTCCAGCTCAAACCGATTTTCTGGAGGATATGAGCGGTCAAGAGCGTGTAGGCCTCGCCAGTCAGCACGCCCACGAACTCCCCGGGATGTTTCTCCATCCTCCGCATCTCATGGAAAGACGGGTGATAGGCGACGATGAGGACGCCATTCCAATCCTCCGGGCAATGAAAGGGGAACCAGTATTCCTTCTCCGGCGTCTTCTTCTTGCCGCCCAAGGAGCCTTTGAATTCCTGAAAGGGCGCGCCGCCGCCCACCAAACGCTGGTATTGCCTCTCGGGAAAGGGGGCCCGTTCAGCCGCAAACAGCCTGAGCTGGCCGTCTGGTTTGTCGTGCTCCAGCAGGCAGGAGGCGCCGCCTTCCCCGTTTGACGGGTAATCGCTCACGGAAAAGTGTTTGATCAAATTTGGCCGCGCCCTGGCCTCAAGCCAGCAGGTCGGCTTCGCGCCGTGCGTGGCGCAGGCGGCGCGAGTTGTTCTGAATCTGCTGAAGCTCGGCCGGAGTGAACGGTTGTTCTGGATGCCGGGCCGCCTCAACTTCGCCCTGGTACACCTCCGCGTTGAGCAGAAAATGCGGCAGCCGCCGTTTGCCTGAGTGGTAGAACTTCGGGCGCAAAAGTTGCGCCAGCCGGTGCTGGATGAATCCCGGCGCACGGCCGATTT
>CAIQQM010000146.1 GCA_903873945.1 uncultured Verrucomicrobiota bacterium | reverse complement strand
CTTTTTTACTTTAACAATTTCAATCCCTGCAGCCATGCGGAGACCTGGTTTTGCGCATTTCCGACATCTCTTCCCCTGACGGCCAGGCCTTCCAGGATGGTTGACTGCGGGCATAGTTTTGAGATGTCCGTTGCACTTCGTCCCAAGCGACTTCCCTCGTGCGTGCAAAACGGGCCAATGGTTTTCCCGGATAAATCCTGTTCTAACAGAAACGTTACAACCGGACGGGGTATTGTATTACACCAATTAGGATAGCCAATGAAAATAACATCGTACGAGCCGACATCCTTAATTTTGGATTTCAGCGCCGGTTTATATTCCGAATTCAGTTCCTTCTTGGCTTGGGCCACAACCGCGTCGTAATCGACGGGATACGGATCCACCGGCACAACCTCAAAGATATCGCCGCCGACGCGCTCATGGATTTGTTGGGCGAGACTGCGCGTGTTGCCGCTGTGGGAAAAATAAACCACGAGAGTTTTCCCTCCTCCGGAAACTGATTTTGCCTGACTCTTGGAGATGTCCATTTTCTCGCTCCTTGTTCCTTAAATAAAGACAGATATTTGCCTTGGGTGTTCCCATTCAAATATTTGCCATTTCCCCGTGATTAAATTTTAGTGGAACGTTATTTGTTTTGTAAGAGACTAAAAAGGAGCAAGAAACAGAAATCGGAAATCCGAGTTCAAGAAAAGATTTTTCGTTCAATTTGGAGGAAAATCTTCAGGCGGCACCCCCCACCTTCGCCAATCCATCCTGCACCAAGGCTTCCTCCTACGCCAAGGCTTCGGAGGACAGGGGCTACAGCGGGCAGGCAGCCACCTCCCTTCACCGGAGAATTCTATTCCCCGAAAAAGCTGATAATCAGGGATTTCAGGATCCAATCTGCCGCAGGTAGAGCGTCAGCTTCGCGGCGGTGTCGCGCAGGAACATGCGCGTTGTGTTGCGCGCGAGTTGTCCGTTCGCGCCGAGGATGAGTATGCTTATCATAGCACTCCAATCTCCACCGGGTTGATCGTCATGTTTGCTTGCATCGCTTTCTCACTTCGGAGCGAGTTCGCCATACCAATAGGCGGCGGTAACTCCACCATCCATGAGGAAGTCGCTGCCAGTGATGAATGCACCGTCAGCACCCATCAGGAGCGCCCCCACCGTTCCGACCTCGTCCGGAGTGGCGGCCCGCCCGACAGGACACAGCTCGATCATTCGCCGGTACCCTTCGCCGCGGGGTCCGCTCAATTCGTCTTTGGCGAGCGGGGTAATGACGATGCCGGGGCTGATCGTGTTGACGCGGGCTCCACGCTTGCCCCAACGCACCGCTTCGGCCATCACCCGCAGCGAGTTTCCGCGCTTGGAGAGCTGGTAGGCGTGGAGAGAGTCCTTCACCCGGTCTGGCTGGAGCATGGGGAGGGCCAGCAGTTCGTCGGCAGGCGTCGTCGCGAGGGCGGCGTTCTGCTCGGGAGTGAGCGCGCCAAGTCGGTGTCCGGACTGCGAGGCTATGACAACGCCAGCACCGCCCTTGGCGATCACATTTCCGAACTCCTCCAGGACCACCGCCGTGCCATACAGGTCGACCGCGAGGATCGTCGCCGGCGAGGCCTGCGAGGGAGAAACACCTGCGGCATGGATCACGCCCGTCACGTCACCAAGCGAGGTGGCTTTCTGGACGAGTGTGTTAACCGACTCGCGCAAGGAGACGTCGATGGCCGCGGTGCTCACCTCATACCCGGCGTTGCTCAACACTGTTGCCGCCGCTTCGGCGTTCTCCTGGCGTAAGTCCGCCAGCAAGACGTGCTTCCCCACGCTAACCCGCCGCGCGATCGCCTGACCAATCGACCCGGCTCCGATGACGACGATGACATTGCTCATAGTAGTTTCCTTTTCAGGCGTGTGCCGCTTTTCTTTAGAGCGTGATCAACTCGTACTGATCGTTGCCCATTTTCATCTCTTTCAAGTACGAAAGCTGGCGGAGGCCCTTACGGGATTCAATTCGTTCCTTAAGGTCGTGAAGTTCCGCTTCGGGCAGCTTATACACCATGTCGATGGAGGCTTGTTCTACGGCCAGGATATCAG
>CAIQQM010000145.1 GCA_903873945.1 uncultured Verrucomicrobiota bacterium | reverse complement strand
TGCACCGCCCTTTGAAAATGGACCATCGCCTCGTCCTCCCGACCCTTCTTGAACAGCGCTTTACCGAGGTTGTAGTGCGCCTCGGCCAACCCGGGCCGTATGGCCAAGGCTCTTTGGAAATGCATAATCGCTTCGTCCACCCGTCCGCTCTTGAAGAGCGCACTGCCGAGGTTGTATCGGGCGAAGAGATTTTTTGGGTCGATCTCCAGCGCCTTTCGAAATTGCTCTATCGCTGCTTCCGTCTTCCCTTGTTTTGCCAGCGCAGCGCCAAGGTTGCTGCGAGCATCAGCGAAAAGCGGGCGAACCACCAGAGCCTCTTGGAAATGAACGATCGCTTCGTCCACCCGCCCCTTCTTGAAAAGTAAATTGCCCAGATTGTTGTGGACTCCCGCATGATCACCAACGCTCGCGAGTAAATTGAACGCCACCGAAACCGCCAGCAACAAACACCAACCGCACCGGGCGGCGGCCCGCCAAACCTGCCGACTGGCCAAAGTCCTCTCCAAAGCGAGGACACCGATGACCGCGAGCAGTATCAGCGCGGGGACAAATTCCATCTCGAAACGGACGGCCACGTAGCTGTAGAGGCCAAGGGTTAGCACGCAAGCCCCGAGAAGCAAGATCACCACCCCCAGAAACCAACGCAAGCTGGAGAACGTCTCCCCTGAGCGACCACGCCAGGCCAGCGGTGCGGCTAAGGCCAGCCACACCAGCGGAATATTGGTGAGGACGCCGAAGGTGTGCTCGACGCCCGCGTGGCCTTGGGGCAAGGGCAACACCGGCTCTTCACGCACGAAGGGAAAACACCCGCTCCAGCGTGCCGGCTCGAGAAAATAGACCCGGAAATTGAACCAGAGATAATCCAGGCTGAAGTGTTGCACCGTGTCATGCCGGTAAGTGCACAATTGGTAGCGCATTCCAAATTCGAGCGGATCGTCGAAGCGCAGGCTGTTGTAGAGCATCAAGCCAAGTCCGATGAGCACAATTGGGCATGTCGCCGCTAACACCAGGGGCCAAACTTGCCGGCGCTCACGCCGGGCCTGGGCTACGGGAACCAGCAGGATTATGGCACCAAACAACAGCGAAGGCCGCGCCCCAACGGCCAAGCCGTAAGCCAGGCTTGCCGCTGCCAGCAAGCACCCCCGCCGCCGCGGTTCATGCAAGGCTCCCCAAATCGCCACCAGAGCCAACATCATGAAGGCATACCCGCAACTGACCGACACTTCATAGACATCACACCGCTGCAAAATAATGGGCGCAAACGTGGCCAGGCCGAGGGCGAGTGTTCCGGCGACCACCACCCCGAAGCTCACTTTCTCAAAATAACGGCGCCACACAGCGCGGAGCAGGCCTGCAGCAGCCAGGAACCCTATCGCGCAAAATACCACCACGGCGTCCCTGTGAAGGAGGTATTGGCCGGTCACTGCCGCGCAGGGCCAAAAGAGCACCAGGACGGGAGTAATCCCAAAATAAAGGTACAATTTTCCCTTATAATAACTCAGGTCATGCAATGGGTAGCTGTCAGCCAGCCGATATTCACCGTTGGCGTCTGGATCATAGAGATCAGCGAGCCCGGCGAATCCCTCGGGCACATCCATTTTCAAGTTAAGTTGACCGGCGCGAAAACCCTGCACCAACAGATTATAGTAAGTGGCATCCGCCCGGGGAGCCCGAGCTTCCAACGGGCCTGAGGTGGCGCTCCAGGCAAACACCCCGATGGTCAGGGCACAAACCGCACCCAACAGGGCCCAGTGAACCCAGCAAGTCCCGCCCCGGGGCTCTCTTCCCTCTCCGCAAGCTGGTCCGCTACTGCTCATCCCGTCGAGGCGCTGGCATCACGCACAAGTTGGCAAGCGAAAGGGGACAAACCACGGCTGCCGGTGAATGCGCCCAATCCATCGAAACACCGCAACGAGCGCGGGAACTCCGAAACCGCGCATGTATCACGGCGGCGACTTTTTTGATGCTTCACGCAGCAGAAGCCTGAATTAAGGCACCCGGTTACGCAAGCGTTTACAGTTTGCGGGTTCCTTGCTCTGCCTTCCTGTTCCCGCATTCCAACACAACACTTGCCCGATTCTCTGCATGCGGCTCTTCGGTTTCAAAACTCCCCTGTTCTTTGAGGCCGGCCGTCGATCCTCGACCCAAAAGTCATTTAAGGCCGTGTTGGGTTGGAAGGCGTGGTAGCTTGGCTTGTGTCGCGCAAAGGCAAACCCGCCGCGTAGAGCGCGATATTTGCCCTAATCATATCGGCCTGTGCCGTGTTGGTTTGGGCGGTGGCCAAGTCCAGGGCGCGCTGGGCAGCCTTAACCGCTTCACCAAATCGCCCGGCCTCGGCGTAGGCCGCCGCCAGCGTCCCGACAATC
>CAIQQM010000144.1 GCA_903873945.1 uncultured Verrucomicrobiota bacterium | reverse complement strand
CGTCGCCGGCCGTGATGCCGTGCCCCTGCTCGATGCCTGGAAGAAACAGTTTCCGAATTTGCCCCTCGCTTGCATTGGCAGGATCACTGCCGCTGAGGGAATTACAATTCGAGATAAGAATGGTGCGCGGTCATTAACAGCTCATGGTTACGACCATTTCGCATAGCCCGGCTGATACACAGGCGCTCGGTGAAGCTTGGGCGCGCTCAGCCGCGCACGGTAAAGTCTTCTGCCTGTCCGGCGACCTCGGAACCGGCAAAACCCAGCTCGTGAAAGGTCTCGCCCGTGGGCTCGGAATTACCGCGTGCGTGCACTCGCCCTCGTTTACCCTGGTGAACATTTATACGGGCGGGCGTCTGGTGTTATTTCATTTGGATTTATATCGGCTGGACCGGCGCGAGCAATTTGTCACGGCAGGACTCGAAGACTATCTGCAACCCGACGGCGTTGCTGTGATTGAGTGGGCGGAACGGTGGTTCCAGGACTTCGGAGGCGAGAGATCGAGGTTCGAAGCTCAACATCTGCCGAAGCGCTTTTGTTGGGTGCAAATTGTGGCATTGAACGAAACGGAGCGGCGCATCACGTATGAAGATTTTGGCGCTTGAATTCTCCTCGCCGCAGCGGAGCGTCGCGGTCGTGCAGGATGGCCTCGATGGCGAACGCCTTGTGCTCACCGAACGGGTTGAGACCGGGATACGGAGCACGCATGCCTTCGGTATGATCGAGGCAGCGTTGGACGCGGCTCAGCTTGAGCGGGAACAGATCGATTGCCTGGCGGTTGGAATTGGCCCGGGTTCCTACAACGGGATCCGCCTGGCTATTGCCCTGGCTCAAGGCTGGCAACTTGGTTCCCGCCAAAACGGTGTGAAATTGCTTGGCATCAGCAGCGCCGAATGTCTCGCGGCGCAGGCTCAATCGGAAGGAATCTTTGGGCGAGTGGGGGTCGTGATTGATGCGCAGCGCAACGAATTCTATTTTGCTCGCTACGAAATCAGCGACTCGGCCTGGGGCGAAGTTGAACCGCTCCATTTGACCGGCTTGTCCGAAATCCAGGCCCGGCTCCAGGACGGCGGCGCTGTGGTTGGCCCCGAAGCGCCCAGGTGGTTTCCCGGAAGTCGCGCGGTTATTCCGCGCGCCGCGACCCTGGGACGGCTGGCGTTGGGCAGAAATGATTTTATCACCGCCGAAAAACTGGAGCCGATTTATTTGCGTGAAACCAATTTCGTTAAAGCAGCCCCTTCTCGAACTTTATGAAAGCCGCGATCCTGTACGGAAAAGAAGACCTCCGGGTTGAAGAAGTTGTCCCACGGAGCCTCCGGCCCGGCGAAGTCCGGATTCGGATCGAGGCCGCGCTCACTTGTGGCACGGACCTGAAAGTTTACAAGCGTGGGTACCACGCAAAAATGATTGTTCCGCCTGCGCCGTTTGGACACGAGCAATCCGGAGTGATTTCCGAAGTAGCGCTGGACGTAACCGGCTGGCGGAACGGCGACCGTGTGGCTGTGGCAAATTCCGCGCCTTGCGGAGAGTGTTTCCACTGCCGCCGTGGCCAGGAGAACTTGTGCGATGATTTGCTCTTCCTGAACGGCGCGTACGCGGAATCCATCGTCATCTCCGCGCGGCTGGTGCAGAAGAATTTGTTGCGACTCAAGCCCGAAACGGGTTTCAAGGATGCTGCCTTGGTTGAACCGCTGGCTTGCGTGGTGCAAGGAATTGAAGACTTGAAACTCGGTTCTGGTCAGCGCGTGCTGGTGCTCGGTTCCGGCCCAATCGGTCTTTCGTTTCTCGCCCTCGCCCGGCACTTGGGTAACTCCGTGACGGTTGCGGGTAAGGGCCCGAAGCGCCTGCAGGCTGCCCAGCGTTTGGGCGCGGAAAAAACCGTGGATGTTAGCGGCCATGAGGATCTGACGGCTGCTTTCTCGCCCCACCTGGCCTTCGATGTGGTGATCGAGGCCGTAGGCAAGCCCGCAACGTGGGAAGCCGCTGTGCGATTGGTGCGCAAAGGAGGAAAGGTGAATTTTTTTGGCGGGTGTCCTTCCGGGACAACCGTGTCGCTCGACCCCGCCCTCATTCATTATTCGAGCCTGACACTGCTTGCCAGTTTCCATCACACGCCACATACCATCCGCCGCGCGCTGGACTTTATCGAAAACGGGGTGATTCGTGCGGCGGATTTCGTGGATGGCGAATGTGCTCTGAGCGAGCTGCCGAAACTATTCCAATCGATGGCCGCGGGCAACCATGCCGTCAAAACGATGATCCGAGTGCGGGAGTAGAGAGGGATTGTTTTTTGGGGGACGAACTACTCGAGTTTCGGGCTTTGGACCCGGGTTGTCCCGGCTTTCATATGCCGATGGACGAAGACGTAATACATTGAGCCAAGAACCACCATGGCGCCGCCGAGCCAGAGAGTTACTGCCCGCATCTCGCCTTTCATCAGGTTCTGGTCATTTCCCGCCCTGATGCCGACGTAGCAAAGCACCGTGCACCAGATTGCCGAGCCAAGCAGCGTATACAGCGAAAATGACTTGTAGCTCATTCTTACGATACCGGCCGGGATGCCAATGAGATGGCGCACCACCGGCAACAAGCGCGAGATGAAAATACCCATCGAGCCATAATGTGCTGCCCAACGCTCCGCCCCCTCCACTTTGGCTTGGGAAATCATGACAAAACGCCCATACCGCATTACCAGTGGTCGGCCAGCCAGCCGCGATGCCCAGTACATCACCGTCGCGCCAATCCAGGAACCGAGAGTCCCGGCGATTATGATTCCCACCAGGCTAAGAGGAATCTGGTGCGAGTGGGCCCAGTAAGCTGCCGGGGGAATAACGATTTCACTCGGCAGGGGGAAGAGCGAACTTTCGATGGCCATCATCAGTGCCACAACTGCGTAGCCTCCGGTTTTGAGAGCCCCCACGTACCACGCCTTGAGCGAAGCGATAAGAGTTGTTAGCATGCGCGGCCTGTTTATAGCGAAAAAGGAAGCGGGTGCAATCCGGGAATTTCGACACTCATCCGGTTTTTGAGAAAAACCCTCTTTGTCTCTGGCTGATCGGTAGGCCAAGCTTTTCCATCACTTGCAGCATGTCCTCCCACACGCGCCGTTTTTCGATCGGCGACTGGTTGCGAAGCAGGTAAGCCGGGTGATAGCTGGGCATAAGAGGGATGCCTCGATAGGTGTGCCAGTGCCCGCGCAGTTTGGTGATGCCGGTCTTGCCAAGCAGTCCTTCCATCGCTGTCCCGCCCAAGGCAACGATCACTTTCGGCCCGATCAGGTCGATCTGCTCGTGCAGATATGGTATGCAGGTCTGCATCTCTTCGGGGGTCGGTTTGCGATTGCCGGCGGTCTGTCCGGGAGTGTCGGGCCGGCATTTCAGGATATTGGCGATATAGACGGAGTCGCGAGTAAGGCCCATCGCCTCGATGATCCGGGTCAACAATTGGCCCGCCTTCCCGACGAATGGTTCTCCTTGCGCATCTTCATCTGCTCCGGGGGCTTCACCAATGAACATAAGCTGTGCCTCAAGACTGCCGACGCCGAAAACGATGTGCTTCCGTGCAGCTACAAGATTGGGGCATTTTATGCAAGCCAGGGCTCGATGGCGCAAGTCAGTGAAGGCCGCTATTTTGGCGTCCGAATCCGGAAGCGGTACTTTCAAAGAGGGCTCGACCACAGGCGCTTCGTGGGAAGTTTTTGGAACGGATGGCGTCGGCTTCACTAGCGGTCCTTCGGCTGGAGGCGAAACGGGCGTAAGCGAGATCCTTAGCTTTCGGCTCAGCCCAGCGAGGTTTTTGGACGAGAGGGGAACGAAGCGAACGCCACGAGCTTTCAGGTCCTGCAAGTGCTGAATCGCAGCTTCGAGAAGTTGGTTGTAGGCGCTCGACATCAGACGGCATCCTAGCTTCGGCTCGTTGAAGCGCACGGAAAATATTACGTGAACGCAAATGGACAGTAATAGAGACCCTGAACAAGTTTGAATCTATTAGCAGTGGAATGTTTTTCAAAAACCGAAACTCACTAGAACCATTGATTCTACTGCTCCACTTCGATTCTGGAGGCGAGGGTCGGAATCGAACGGGGAATGTTCACTGTTCCGACCGCAACTCACTCTAGTTCAAGGGTTAGAATAAGCTGATTTTACAGGGGTTTCAAGCACTTTCTTCACCGCTCGCTCATCGTTCGCAACGTGAACGCTCAACGCCCGAAACGTGGCCGTCAGGTGAAGATTTAGGTGAAGAATTGGGTGAAGATTTTCTCCAGAGGATCTTGTGGCGCGGCGCTTCCGTCAGCGGCCGGGTTCGTCGCGCTGGAATATGTTCAGGGGCGGAACAACGTTTTTCTGTGGCTTGGGATTCCTTACTTCGCAGGAAGGTATGGTCGCGCGGGTCAAATACTCCATCAGGAACTCCATGAGAAATTTGGATTGTAATTCGAAAGCGTCGTGGTCGAAGTCACCATTCGGAAGTCGATGTCCTTCGATGACTAAGTGAAGGTGCCGAGGCTCGTCGGGGTGGTCTCGCTGGGCTTGTTGGACAAGTTGAAGAAGGCCGAAAACAGCCAAGTCAAAGTTTTGTCGCTCAGTGACGGAATAGTCGAGGTGGACCCCGTCGTGGTCCTTACGAATGTCGCCCATGTTTGCGCGGCTGAAATTACCGCCGAAAGTGCGGCTGTCAATGTTCGGAGCACACCCCGGGCCTTAACTGCCGACGCTGTATCGAGGTTCAGGACCTCTATGTGCGTTGCCGGCGGCTGGGGTCGGAGGGATTTCCGGGTGAGCGGGGCGAGCGGGGACGGCGGGCTGTGAGCGAGAGCTCGCGCCGGCACCGGTCGCTTGGTGTGACGGACACGCCACGCTGACATCAGAGGTGATGCGGTGTGACAGGCCGTTCCGCCCACAAGCGCATTTTGCGAACCGATATGACTCCCAATACGACGCCCTAGCAGGTGGGATAACTCCCTGAGTTGAACTAAAAGGACCTTTCTGGGTCACTTCGGCTGCACTGTTAAACGATCGTTTCCTTCGTGCCATCATAAAGTCTATATGATTCGTAAGGACCATTGTCGCCACCAATGGCAAGCTTACTCCCTTCACTCAACTGTATTTCAAAATCACCATTCACCGAGAAATTTACTGCGAGAACCCTTTGGCCGAGTGTTCGCATCAATGTTGACTGAGAAATCGGAAAATTATCCACGTTCTCGATTAGCTCATTCCGGTGGAAGTGCTTAAACGGACCTTCAATTTGAATCCAAATTCTATCTGAAAAGTTGAGATTTGCTTGATATTGACCGAATACAACAGATTCAACTTCTCGTCCGATCAAGAAGGAGACATCAAATGTTTTTGGTAAGCCGTACATAACAGAAATTAGTTACTCGAATTGGGTGGTGGCACAACGTCTGTCGTGGGTGGTGCAGGTGTCGTGGGCGGCGGAACATTTTGTGGTGGTGGCAATGGAACATGAGTATCAGGATGCGGTCCAGGTTTCATTGTGGACGGGTCTATTCTTTGCCACCCGCCTTGAGGCATAGGCTTTTCCAAAACCCAATAGCCGTTAGGGTATTGTGTAGTAGGAGGCATGAGGCGTACTCTCCAGCCGGCAGGGACGCTATTAGGGGCCGGAGGTTGCTGTGGTGGATTCGTCGGTGCTTTAAAATTAGGGGAAGGCTTCGGTGGTCCTTTTGCCGCAGCCTGCTCCGGTGCTACTTCGGGTGCCGGGGGTTTAGGAGCTTTGGGGGCTGGTGCCACCTCTGGAGCAGCCTTTGGTCCTGCTATTTTCGCGGCAGGGACTGCTACGGTAAGGATGATCCCGCCCGCTCGTCCTAAGTCTGCGGCGATCCCTTCAACGGAACCCTCGGCCAATCCGGTGCCCAAACGAAGCATGTCCGCGTATCCATTGGCCGTGGATTGGCCCATATACGCACCGAACAACCCCAATGTCGAAGTGTGGTTGGGATCAGAAGTGTAGCCACCGTAGTAGTCGTCAATGGCTGGCTGCATCGCGTTGGCCCAGTCGACGGGGGCATTTCCGTTGGGATCGCGGTATCTCAGCGGATTGTTGAGCACATAGCTGTACCGATTGAGGTATTGTGGATTGTCAAAATGCGGAATAGCCGTATCCGGCTGGATGAACCGCGCGAGCTGCGGGTCGTAATACCGCGCACCGTAGTAGTAGAGCCCGGTGTCTTCGTCCAAAACCTGGCTCGTATAGCGTCTGGAAACTGGGAATGCCGTTGCACTTTCTGTAAATCGATCCTGGCCGAAGGCCATGTATTCGTAGTGCTGAATCTTATTCCCGCTCTGGTCGGTCTCGACTGCCGTGGAGTGCAAGTTGTCGGGATGATAATATGCGAAAACATTCGTGCCGGTTTTGTCGAAGGTGCAGACGAGCCGCCCGCCAGCGAGGACGTGGAAAAGAATTTGCCCGTTCTTCTCCTCGTAATTTCCATCAATCCAGACTTGCAGGCTGTTTGTTCCCTGTTTCCACAACCGCGCCCCAGTCAAGTCGTATCCAAAGGTATCCGCCGAACTGGCGGTTACCACGAGTATCAGCCGGTTCTCCGGGTCGTAAGAAAGCCGCTGATTGCCTCGCACCAGCATGTTTCCGTTAGCGTCGTAAGCGTAATTTTTTCCATTGGCGCTTTTGACCGCATGCGGCATTCGCGAACCGTAGTTATAAGTTCCGCCGCCGTTCTCACCGTTGGCGGTGATGTTTCCAAGAGAGTCGAAACCGAATGTGGTGGCGTTTGTGTTGACTGCCGGGCGCGTCAAGGAGGTCAGCCGGTGCAAATCGTCGTAAATGAGGTTCGTTAGGGTGGCGGAAGCGTTGGTAGTATAAACGCCATCGGCAATGCCTTTGAGGTTGGCAACGTTGTCGTAAGAATAAGTGAGGTTTTGCAGCGCCGCCGTGCTGTTACGGGTGACTACCTGGTGCAGTCGTTTGGAGTTGGGATAGTAGTCGTTCGTTGTGAACGCGCCATTGCCGAAATTGATTCCGATGAGCTGATCCAGCGCGTCGAAGCCGCGCGCGTAGTAAAACACCGTGTTGCTTCCGCCCACCTGCTTGACCTGCGAGAGGTTTCCTCCGGTGTCGTAAATGTTGGTTATCGTCGGCCCGCCATTGGGATAAACCGTCAGGGTAACGCGGTTCTGATCATCGCAAGCAAACTGATTTGTGTAGGTATTTCCGTTCTTGCTCAGGTAGCGGGCCGTCTTGAGCGTCCGTCCACGCACATCGTAGCCGTTTTTCTGCCAGCCCTGATTGTCTGTGACTTTGTAAAGCTGCCCGGCATACACGGTGAAGTTCGCGTCATCGCTTGAATCATAAAAGTTCGTGACCGTGTAAACGTTCGTCCCCCGGTAGTCAAAAATCTGGCGCGTGTGCAGCCGCCCGAGTGCGTCGTCATAGTTGAAAACAACGGTCTGATTGTCGGCGTCAATCTGGTTGCGCAGGCGCCCCGCGTAATCGCGCTGATACTGCCAGACGCCCATGTCCGGGTCGGCCATAGCGACAAGCTGGCCAAGGTCGTTATAGGCGTACTGAATCTGATTGCCGGCGCTGTCGGTGACATTGGTTAAATCACCAACGAGAGTATACCCCAGGAATGTGCTGTAATTTCCATTGCCGGTAACCTCCACGATCTGATTCGTGCGGCCGTAGGCATCGAGGAGATATTTGTGAACTTTGCTGTCTTCGTCCGTGGTGATCACCAGCCAGGGATTTGTACCGTCGTCGTAGGCGATGGTTGCCGGGCCGACAGGCGAACCGGTGTCGCCGTTGCTTGGGCTCGTGTTGGACAGCAAGCCAGAGGCGAACGTGCCAGTGACCGATGGGGTCACTTTGTTCTGGCGCCCAACAGGGTCATATTCGATGAGTGTGCCAAGGCCGGTGACGGGCCTGGTGTAACTTGCTCCGGAACTGAAATAAGGGAGGGCCTGAAATCGGACGTTGCCGCGTTTGTCGTAAACGGTGTCCGCGACCCGGAAGCCGCTCACTTCAGATTCATCGCGGACTTGCAGAGTACGGCCCAACCCGTCGGAATAAGTCCAGGTTTCGTGGCCGTTGGCGGCGTCCACGTCATCGTTCTTGCGAACGTGCACGTAGTTGGTGGGAAAAGCGCCTGCTGTGCCGAGGTTATAGTCAACACGCGTAAGCCAGACATTCGCCGCACCGTTCGGTGTGGTGGAGGTGTCGGTTTCGAGCAGGCGGAGGAGAGCGTCGTAACTGTTCACAGTTACCAAACCTTTCGGGTCCGTGGATGAGAGCAACTTTCCGGAACGCGCGTCGCAAGTGAACGAACTGGTGAACGTCCCGGCCTCCGTTTGGGAAACCGGGAAGGTTTGATAGGCCGAATCGTAGGTCGTTGTAGTCGTGATACCGGCTTCGTCGGTGGCACTGTTGCGGTTGTTGTAGCCGTCGTAACCGTAGCTGTTGGTGACGTAGCAGGTCGGGCACATGCGGTCCCGTTGTTGTGTTAAATTGCCGGTATTGCCGTCGTAAGCAAAAAGGGTTTCACGCAGAATGTTTTGGCCCGCGCTGTCGGACGTGATTGTTTTGCTTTGCGGCTTGTCGAGAATGCTTGTGTTGGCCAACGACGCAAACGCTGTGAATTTGTAAACCGTATCACCCATGATGTCCGTGAACGCCTGATTCGTGACGACAATGCTCGTGACTTCCCCGTAATCAATGGTGTTTGTGAGATTTCCGGTGTTCAGATCGTAGCGAAACTGCTGCGCGGTGGCGCGGTAGCTGTTGAGACTGCCCGGGTAATCGAGGGTGAGCGTTTGACTGATGAACCCAAAATGCCACCCGCTGCCGAGGTCAGCGTCACCCACCTTGTTCAGTGTCAGTTTGTAGGGTTGGCCGTTGGTTCCAAACGTGTCCACACGGAATTTCCTCCCCCGTTTGCCAATGGCGGCGGTCGAATCCTGAAACTCCCCAAACACCGAATTGTCGCGTCCACCCGCCTGATGGAACCAGTGGAGGTTTGTGGCACCGAGCGGGTCAACCTCGGTTGTTTTTGCGAAACCGTTGAATTCCCGGCGCGCAAAATTCCACATGCCGCCCTCATACAGGTAAATGTTGGTGTTGGCCTGGTATACCCCATCACCCACCGCAAGAGATGCGACTGTGTACATCGGAAAAGGCAGCAATTGGCGCGCGTTGGTGTTGGTAGATTCGCGATTGTCGTAGAGTGTGGACGGTTTGTAAGTCGTGGTGATTGCGCCCCCCATGCCATTGCTGACGACGGTCAACAAATCGGGAAACGGCCCGCTGCTCAGCTGCACCACAAAATAATTCGAGCTGGGGGCGGGATACTCGACGGCTTCAACACGGTCAGGCAGACCGTCGCCATTCATGTCCAGCAGCATTGCGCCTGCGGATTGAATGCCGCTGAGAGCGGGATCGTTGGGGTCCTGACCGGTATAAGGGCCGAAGTTCTGGATCGGGGCAAAGCCGTTGCCGGTGTTCACTTGCACCCACCAGTTGGTGTAAGGACCGTAGTACTGTTGCAAAATACGATCGGGCAGGCCATCGCCGTTGATGTCACGCAACGCCACGACACTGCTGTCGCCCAGAGACGCATATTGGACAGTGGTTCCCACGCCCTGGTGGTATTGCGGGTCCACTCCCGTCCAGGTCATCGCCGGTTCGAAACCGTAGCCGTTATTCAACTCAACGACGTAGTTGGTCTGCACGTCCGCCGACGCCGCGCCGGTAGAATTTGGGTCGTGAATGAGCATGACCCGGTCGGGCAGACCGTCTCCGTTGATGTCCATGAGCCTTACATAAGGAGAATCCATCGTGGCCCAATTGGGGTCGCTTGAGTAACCCTGGCTTTGATATGGCCCGAAATAATTCGTGCCCGTAAAACCGCCGTTACCGTTGTTGAACTGCACGACATAGTAAGTGTAGGGAGGATAGCGCTGAATCATCACCCGATCCGGCAGGCCGTCGCCATTCATGTCGATCATCCGCACATAAGTTGCGGCAGGCGAGCCGCTCGCGTTCACATTTTCCACAGCTCGAAACGCAGACATTTGCCCGTTCGGATCGGAACCGAAAAGCTGGTCGACCACGTTGGTCCAGGAAAATTGGCCCAAAAGATTCGTGCCGCCGTTCAACTGAACGACGAAATGGTTGTAATTTGTGACTATGATGTTGGAGCTCCCGCCATTGAAGTAGGACTCCAGAGGGTCGAGCACCCAATCCGGCCTGGCATCGCCATTGATGTCCAACACCCGTCCATGACTGGAAAGGATTGATGTCCAGTCCTGGCTGTTGGACGTTGTCGTAGCCTGGTACGTTTGAAATCCCAGCGGTCCCCAGGGGACAGGTGCGCCAAAGCCCGCGCCGGTGTTATGCTGCACCCACCAGTTCGTCCAACCAGGCAGGGCGGGTTGAATCAACCGGTCAGGCAAACCGTCCCCGTCCATGTCCGCCAATTCATAGTTCGCGCCGGACAGGGAGTAATAGGCCCCGTAGTCTCCGCCGGAAGGCACGTAGAGGTTGGTCCAGGTCGTTGCCGACTGGAAACCGAATTTCTGCTGGGAATAGCCAAAGGTAACTGGCGGCAGAGCGCTGGTTAGATTGGTGCCGTAGCGCGTGACCGAAGCCAGCAAGGAACGTTGCGTCGAGGACGAAGTCACATAATTGAGCTTGTTGCTCCAGACGACCTGTGTGCCGACTTTGTGGACGATGGCGCTCAATATTCTGCTTTGGTCAACGCGATAGCCGGTCTTGAGCGAGATCCGAACATCGGAGCGGGACGCCAAAACAAATTGGACGCTGCAAGAGTTCGTGAGGCTGCCGGCAAATCCGTTGTAGGAGAGCGCCAACGGATAAAGAGAGCCGGCAATGTTCGTGTAGGTGATCGTGGTGGTGTCTCCGTTGACCGTTTGGATGGCATTCAACGCCCAGCGAAACGTCCCGGACCACGCGTTGGACGGCCAGCCGGTCTTTCCGTTGCTCATGCGGCTTGCGCTGTTTGTTCCAAAGAAATACTGGTTGCCGCTCTTATCGGTCACAACCCACTGATTGAGGTTTGTCAGTAGCTGGAACTGGAGGAAACTTCCATCCTCGGTCTCCGCGCGATACAGGCCATCGGTCACATTGACGAGTTTGGAAACCTGCTTTTTGAAACTGAAAGTGAAACCCTTGGTGTCGTCGTAACTCTTCAACGGCGCGCCGTTAGACCATTTCACCGGCACACCAAAACGGGTTTCTCGCTCGATGTAACCCAAATCCAAGTCCCATCCGACTCCGCACCAGCCGCTGTCGCCCGCGGAGCTGTAACGCAACTCCAGACTTGGCTCGCTGCCGTGTCTGGCCGGCGCCAGAGGCAACGGCACAGCATAGCCAAAACGGCCGGTGAACAGATCGGTTTGAAAATCAAGCTGCCCTGACGGACCTGAAGGTTTGCTTTCCTGTGAGACGGGTCCGCTGGCATTGATTCCGGCGTCCGTCTGGGCTCCAAGAGACATGGTTGACAGCGTGAGGAGCAACAGCGCAACCCGGAACTGGGAACGGTAGAAAAATTTCATGGTGGTTGAGTGGGTTAAATCAAGGAACCGCGCATTTTGAAACGGTAATGGAGCTCAGCGACGGGACCGGCACGATCGTATTCACCGGCAAGCCGTAGAGCACTTTGTAAAGATCAGACAGCCCGTCGCCTATCGTGTCCGGGCTATTCGGGTCGGTGTGGCTCACCAGCCGTTCGAAGGCGTCGGTAAGCCCGTCCGCATCGGTATCTTGCGGGGTTCCGAGAATCAGAAATGCGGCCGGGGCTGGCAGGTTGGTGAGCATGTAGGTCGTGCAGTTGGTGCCCTGTCCCATCCAGGCCCATTGGGAATTCGTGCCGGCGAGAGCCGCTGAGGCGAAAACGTCGTAAAACAGGCCGTTCGACCCACCCTCAATCGTGAAAGTAAACGTCGCGGCTTGGTTCGTCACAGGACCGGTCAACGCGCAAAGCATATTTGCAAACCAAACTCTGTTGCTGGTGACACAAGTGTTCGCATTGCCGACAAATTGCAGGAACCCTGCACCGGTGATCGCGTCCAAAGTAGGTGGTGCCGGACTGGAAGAGGGGGCCGAGGCAATTTGAGCAAAAAAACTCAGACCGATTGTCGGGTCGATGTGATAGAGGTCGTAAAGATCACCTATCGCGCCGGCATCCAGGGGAACGTTGTAAGTGTTAATATCGTCAAACATTCCGTGGGCCTGGGTCATACCATTGCTGTCCGAGCCGATCCAAAAGCCATTTGTGAGCACGTCCAGCCCGGGCCATGTGGTGACGGGCAGGCCGTTGGTCACAAATGCCCCGTCCAGGTAAAGAGCGGAGTTTGTCGCCGAGTAGGTAAGCGCAACGAAATGCCACTCGTTCGTATTCCAGCCAACGGGGGCTGAGAGGTACGTCGCCAACGAGCTGTCACCGCTATTGGTCTGCGCCGAGAAGTAGATGGTGGATCCCTGGTCGTCCAAATAGAGGCTCCACCATCCAAAACTCGAATCCGGCGTGTAGCTGCCAACTTCCAGCAACCGTCCCCACTGGCCCGGCCCAAACCCGCCCTGGCTGGCGCTCGACCAGTTGGGCGCAAACCAGAACGTCAGGGTGCCATGGTCAACCGTGAGATTGGTGGTGCCGTCACTTTCATAGACGTTGTAATTCAGCCAGGCCGCGTTGGTGTTATCCACGACTATCACGGTGTTGTCAGCGAGATTGGAGGAAACAAGGTTGTTGAACGAAATCGGCACGTAGCCGAAGTCGCTCGCCCAGGTGTTAGTGTCGTAGAAAGACCACGAGTTGAGCGGCACAGAGGACGATGGAAGAGACTGCGCGTGGATCATCCCCGGACAAAACAGCACTATGCTGAGGAGAAACAAACGCGGCAAGTTTGAGATGGCTGGAAAACATTTTCGTCCTTCGGTTGTTTTCATGTCGTTTTGTCAGCTGTTGGGGGCCAAAACACACCCCGGGTTGTTATGGGGACAAACAGTTCATGCCTGGAAGAGGTCGCCAGGCACTGATGCTCTGCAAGGGAATAGGAATCCTCTTTTGTGAAACGCGCCCCGCGGTTTCGTAATGACCCGTTCTGTTGGCACAGATTGCTCCGGTTATACCGGAGCGCCTGTTCAATGCAAGCGCGGACTTTTCCGGGGATGCCAGCTGGGTGATTTTGAGGATGCGGCCCAGGCGGGTGTCCGACCAAATGAAGTTGAGAGTTGAGGGCCGAGAGTCGAGGCGGGAATTCTTGCGGGACAGGGAGGTGTGGATTTATGATGCGGGGCATGTCTTCTGAGCTGGCTGGGGTGTTTATTGCCCGATGGGCGGCGGCGACGGCTTCCGAGCGGGCGAATAGCCAGCTTTTTCTTTCCGAACTCTGCGATGTGCTGGGTGTAACACGGCCGGAACCGACGCGCGACGGCGGTTATGCTTTCGAATTCGAGGTGACGGAACACCATGCCGACGGGTCCACAAGCCAGGGGCGGATTGACCTGTACCGGCGCGGGTGTTTCGTGTTGGAATCGAAACAGTTCCAGGCGGCCAAGGCGGAGGCTTCACAACTTGAACTCGCCGCCCAGGAGGCCGGTGTTATCGCAAAAAAGAAATCTTCGCAGCCGGTGCGCGGGACCGGAGCGTGGGATGACGCTATGGTCAAGGCGCGGGGCCAGGCGGAGCGATACGTCCGGGTGCTACCGGCAACCGAGCCGAATCCGCCGTTTCTGCTGGTGGTGGACGTGGGGCACAGCATCGAGGTGTTCGCGGATTTCACACAAGCGGGGCGGTCTTATCTGCCATTTCCTGATCCGCGCTCGTTCCGGATTCGGCTGGAACACCTGGCTGACGAAAAAGCGCGGGAGCGGCTGCGGTTGGTTTGGACGAACCCGACGGCGCTGGACCCGGCGCGGCGGTCGGCGGATGTCACACGGGAAATCTCGGGGCACCTGGCAGAACTGGCGAAGTCGCTCGAAGGGGCGGGACATCGGCCCCGGCTGGTGGCGGATTTTCTGACGCGGTGCCTCTTCTGTATGTTCGCCGAGGATGTTGGTTTGTTGCCGGAGCGGAGTTTTACGGACTTGCTGGATTCGGTGCCGACAGATGGCGCCGGGTTTCAAGAACTGGTGGAGCAGCTTTTCCGCGAGATGAACAGCGGCACGGGCAAGGGCATTTCGATCGTGCTACGGAAAAAACTGTTGCAGTTCAACGGCGGGTGACGTGACTTCGCTTTTTCGGGCCACTTGCAGTGTTAGTCTGGGCCGGACGAAAGGACCAGACGATGAAAGGCAAACGATATACGACGGAAGACAAGATCCGGGTACTGCGAGAGGCGGACCGTGGCGAGAAAAGCATT
>CAIQQM010000143.1 GCA_903873945.1 uncultured Verrucomicrobiota bacterium | reverse complement strand
CGGAACCGGCGTGCCGTTTTCGGTCCGTGCCGGCGCCGTATAGCGTGAGCCACCCTGGACGTAGGCGATTTCACCAACGCCGTTTTCAGGGATCGGCGAGACAATGGACGCCACCTGGCCAGCCAGAGAAGCCACGCGGGATTCGCTCGAGCTTTGCGTTTTCTTGAACATCCAGTTGAATAACAGAAACGCCAAGGAAGCCATGCCCCCGCCCGCGACCGCCGAAACCGGAGCGCTGATCCAGATGCTGTGGGTGGCCGGAATGTGGCTTAGAATGAGGCCGCAAGCGCCGAACGCGGTAACGAAGCAGGCCAGCACGGTCGGGCTGAAGAAGGAAATTCCTGGAATTCCGCTGTGGTCGTAACCAGCTTCCGCATGGCCGCCGGTGCCGACATCTAAGCCGTCATGGCCGCCGAAGAGATGACCGAAGAACGCGCTGATGATCGTGAAGAGAAGACCCAGGGCCAAGCATGCTGTATAGATAATCATATTTCCTCACTCAGTCTGTCAGGCTTCATTAAAACGGGAGACGAACCTCCAAGCAAGCGCGAAAGAACCCCGCCTTGGGGCCGCAACAGCAACAGAACACGGTTCCGCTTAAGCCGGGTTGCGGGCGAGGCGAAACCAGCTAATCGGCCAGGGGGCGAATGATCCGCGCGTGAAACAGGCCGAGTCAGAGCAGATTGTCGCCGCGATCGAAAAGAACAAAGGCACGGGAATCCATGTCATGGACCCGGACGAAGGGCATGGGTTCGCCCGGCCTGAAAACCGGACCGATTTCAATGCGCGAGCCGAGGCGTTCCTGGGAACACGCCTCGGTGGCCCGGGTTGAGCCGATGGCTGGTGACAGGATTCCGGGTTCGACGACGATTGTGCGTATCGTCGGAGCAACAGGCTCAAGCGGGAACTAACGGAAGAAGGTGGAAAGCTCAGGGCTCGACGTAATCCAAGGCTATTTTTTCCGGGGAAACCCTGGTAACGAGGTTGGTGCCGTGGAAACTGAAAACAAGCTCAACGTCCTTCATGCTCCAGATCTCAATGAAGCGAAGGGCCCGGTTAATGGATTTGAAGTTAAGGGCCTTCGAGGGATCATTAGTCCACTTGTCAGGGCCCTGGAAATACAGTCCCGATGGAATCTTTCGTAAAAGGGTTCTCATATCGGGCCAAAGTGTTTTGACAGCTCAAGTTTCATGCAACCTGTCTCACGGCTTTTCTTAATTCAGCCAATTTTTCTTTTAGCATAGGCGGTGCCAAGGCTCTTTGCCTCGCAAAACCTACCATTAAACAGTGGCTTCCCTTCCCGCGCCGTGGGATTTTCACTCAGCATGCGTGGAAACACCGCAGGCGCTGGAAAAGAGTGAAGGATGCTCTCTCAGACGCAAACCAGCAGATGGATATTCTCAGGAAGGAGGTCAGAGACGTGGCGAATAATGTTTCCACGCAGGAGATGAACCAAAGTGCGGCGTTGCGGCGCGCCGAGAATCAAGCGCGAGACTCCCAGGGTCGCGGCGATATCCACAATAGTATCCGCAGTGGAGTCGCTGACGGTGTAACATGGCAGGACGGCAATCCCCTCCCCTTTGGTTTGCGCATATTCGAAGATCTTTTTTGCCTCGGGATCCTGGGGCCATTTTCGTTCACGGTCCTCAGCCGTGACCACAGCTTGCTCGCGCACAAACAGGACGTAGAGGGGGCGACTAGTTTCCTTCGCCTCCTCGAGCGCGAAGTCGAGGGTCTTGCCGATGCCGCGAATGGCGCAAAGCAAAGGATCGCGGGAAGCGAGCCAGTCTTTCGAGCCGAGGAAGGATTGAGCGGCAGTGGCAGGCACGGCAGATTGCACAGGGGTTTTCTTCTTGCCGGCCCATTCCGAGGCCAGCCCGCGCAGGATCATGCCGAGCGCGAGCACGGTCACCGCGAATACGCGCGCAGAAGGTTTGTCCACCAGCAACGAAATCTCGATGCCGGCCATGATCACGAATGTAAACAGCATCAGGTTACGTTCCCAACGAGCCAAACCGAGCTTCTTGTCGGTTGCCGATGCCCCGAGGTTTGTGGCGATAGCGCCCACAACACCTATGGCGTACAAGTCGGCGAGACCGGCGACGTCTTTGACCATAAGGACAAGGAGCACGGGGAGCAGTGTGGCCGCAACCATGCCGATGGTGGGAACCCCGAATTTATTGAGTTTCTGAAACCCAGGCGGCAGTTCCTTGTCCCGTGACATGAGAAAAGAAATGGCGATCAAGTCAACAATGGCGGTGTTGACGGCTGAAAGGAGCAGAAAGCCAAACACGATGCTGACGAGCCAGCCCATGAGGTGGCCCGCACCGGCCCCAAGGGCGTTCCCCACGAAAACTTCGCCCATGTAGCGAAGCATGTAGTCGCGAACGCCTGGATGGCCGGGCGCGCTAACTTCGCCGTTGCCAATCTGCAGACCGGACAGGGCCGACATAGCCAACCCGAGCAAAGCGGTAAACAGACAGACTTCGACCATCACCCAAATAATTGCGGGCGTGGAAGTCCTGGAGACCGAAGGTTTGGCCAGGCTGCTGCCTGGATTAAGGCGCATCACGCCGGTGGAATTGGCAACGGCTTCGACTCCGGAGAGAGCGAGGACGATCCCGACGAAGGCCTGCCAGTTTTTGCCGATCCCATGAGGAAGCGGCTGTAAATTGTGAATGGCCTGGCCAAGGTGTGGAATGCTGAACATGCCGAGGAGAACCACGACGAGCACCGTCGGAACGGTGATGAGGAAAGCCAGGCTGCCGGTGTGTTTTGGCCCGAAATAGTTCAGGGCGCCAATGACAAGAATCGCCAACGCGGCAAACTTCTCCGGGTGGGGCACGCCCAAATACTGAAAGGCGGACAGGGCGCTGATGGCGGCGGTGACGAGGTAATCGGCCACCAGCAGGAAAGCGCCAACGATAGAGATGACTTCAGAACGATGGCGAACGCTGGCATAGACACCGCCGCCGTCGGGGTAATGCCTGCAAATGGCGATGTAGTTAATGCCGACGAGCGCGGTAAGCAGGCACATCCCCGCTATCAGCCAAAACGAGCTGTAGCCGGCCACGGCAAACGCCAGCCCGACGACATAGGCTTTGCTCGTACCCCAGTCGCCATAAAGAATGGCGGCGGCGCGCGGGACATCCACGTTTCTCGGCCGATTCGTGCTGACCGTTATCATAAACCGCTCGAAAGAACGGCATTATCAGGGAATCAAGCAAGCCGCGGACTCGCGGCCCTGTGGATCGCCCTTTCAAAAGCCGGCGAGGTTAGCTGACGGGCCAGGTCTTGAAAGTGACCTTGACGGTGATTTCGCGCCGTCATTCGCCCCCGTCCCCGAAACGATTCAAGGACTTTGGATCCCCCGCATCTGCCTTCATACACTGAAAGGCAGGTTTAGGCTGCAAAGAGGACAATGCCGAAAAAAACCAGGTTTGTCAATTCAGAGGCCTTCACGAAATCTTAGCCACAGATGGCACAGATTTACACAGATTTCCGGAATAGGAATTTAACGTGAAGAGCGCGAAGATGTGAAAGGAGGACAGAATGGCCACAGATTTGGAAAAGGAATTTCAGCCACAGATGGCACAGATTTCACAGAGTCGAAGTTCGACTTCCCACGGCAGCCACGTGACGTGACTTCGCTTTTTCGGGCCACTTGCAGTGTTAGTCTGGGCCGGACGAAAGGACCAGACGATGAAAGGCAAACGATATACGACGGAAGACAAGATCCGGGTACTGCGAGAGGCGGACCGTGGCGAGAAAAGCATT
>CAIQQM010000142.1 GCA_903873945.1 uncultured Verrucomicrobiota bacterium | reverse complement strand
GCTGCGCTCTTACCTCAGTGACAATGGCGTGCGGCTCAAACCGGGCACTCGCCTGACAAAAGCCGGGGAGGGCGAACCGCAGATTCGCCGGGCGCGGGAGTGGTCCTTGCGTCAGTGGCAAGTGATCGAAATCCTCCTGGCAGAATTGCGCCATGCCGACCAGCAACGCCAGCACTGGCACAGTCTCATTGCCCAGGAGGTGTTGGCCGAACCGGAGTTGCTTTCCATCGTGAATCCGTGGCCAAGGATTCCTTCCTCATCTGTGCAATCTGTGCCATCTGTGGCTAAATTTCGGCGCCAAACTTGTTTTCATCCGTGTTCCATCCGTGGCTAAAATTCCCTTCCCTTGTGTGGAATCCGTGTTTATGCGAGGCCGACGTTCGGCCCGTGGCTAAGCTCGCCGGCGCTTGACTTGCCCATCGCGCTTCTAAACAATCCAACCCGTCGTATGCCGCGAAAACGCAGCGTTAAAAGCAAAAAACTGGGCCGTGGGGAATTGCGCGACCTCGATGTCAGCATCAGCTTCCTCGAGGGCGTTGCTCGCCGCGACCCCCGGTTTGTCGAAGCCTGGCAGATCCTCGGCGACTATTATGCCCTGCGCGGCCGGCACAGCCAGAGTTTGAAAGTGGACCAGCGGCTCTCGGAGCTTGAGCCTTGCAACCCCGTCGTCTTTTACAACCTCGCCTGTAGTTACTCGCTCAATCGCGCCCTTGACGAGGCTGTGGTGGCTTTGGACAAGGCGATCTCGCTGGGCTATCGCGATTTTCGATGGCTCGCCAAAGACCCTGACCTTCGGCGTCTGCGCAAGCACCCCCTCTTCCGGACCATCGAGGACAAAATCCGGAAGATGACCATCACCGTCGCCTGACCTCATGAACGTCACCGTTCGCGGCCGTGCCAGACATTTTCGCACCGTGGCTTTCGACTGCGTGCGCAACCACGTCCTCCTCATTGAACAGCGGCTTCTTCCCCACAAATTCCAAATCGTCCCCGCGCGTGATTTCCACGATACCGCCCGCGCCATCCGCGTCATGGCCGTGCGCGGCGCGGGAGCGATAGGCGCCGCCGCCGCTTACGGGCTCGCGCAGGGTGCCCGCGCATTCCGCGGAACCAGTCAAGCCGCATTCCGGAAGCATGTCGAACGCGTCCGCGCCGTCCTGAAAGCCGCGCGCCCCACGGCTGTTGATCCCGTCAACGCCATGAACCGCGTCATGGCCGCCATGGCTGCCGGGAAAACTATTCCGGAACAACAGGCCCTCGCACTCGCGGCGGCCGAGGAATTCGCCAACGACAACGTGCGCGACTGCCAGGCCCTCGGGCGCCACGGCGCCAGGCTCATTCGCGGTGGCATGACCGTGCTCACCCATTGCAATGCCGGTTGGCTCGCGTTTGTGGATGTTGGCACTGCCACCGCCCCCATCTATGCCGCCCAGGCCCAGGGCAAAAAGTTCCATGTTTACTGCGACGAAACCCGGCCCCGCTCCCAAGGGGCCACCCTCACAGCCTGGGAGCTCGCCCAGCAGAAAGTCCCGCACGACATCATTGCCGACAACGCCGCCGGCCACTTCATGCAGCGCGGGAAAATCGACCTTGTCATTGTTGGCAGCGACCGCACCCTTGGCCGCACCGGCGAGGTGGCGAACAAGATCGGCACCTACACCAAGGCGGTTTTGGCCCGGCGACATGGAATCCCGTTTTACGTTGCCATCCCCCTCTCCTCCATCGACTGGAATTTAAAATCCGGCTTCGCCATTCCCATTGAAGAGCGGCATCAAAGCGAAGTCCTTGGCGCCTGGGGCGTCGTGGCTGGCTGCAAGGCTCCCTCTCCGCCCTTGAGGGAGAGGGCTGGGGTGAGGTGGCGCTCCGCGCTCACCTACGTCCGCGTCGCCAATCCGGGCAGCACCGCCTTGAATCCCGGGTTCGACGTCACACCGGCCGAACTGATCACAGGTATTATTACCCCGGCCGGCATTTTCAAACCGCGCGAGCTCTGGGCCAAAAGGCGTGAGTTAGGCTGGTCCGGCTGAGCGATTAAAAGCTGTCGCGGGGCGGGCAAAACCGGAACTTCAAACGGCACCGGGCATCCATTGTAGATCGGCGTTCTCAAAACGCGTAGTGCTCCGTCGGAGCGTCATATTTGTGGAGCCTTTCCAAAACCTCGTAGCAAGGGTTACACCGATTTCCCGTTTCACGCGCGGACCTGAAGTGGGACTGGACCCCGCCGCCCCAACCGCTTTCACAGCGGCTTAATCAGCCCCTGCGGTCCGGACCATCTCGGCAATGGTCTGTTGCGCCACCGGGTTCGGATCGGGAGTTCGCTTGTCCAACTGACTCGGCCTCCTTTCGCCGGTTGGCCTGCTCAGGACGGATCCGGAACAGTTCTCCATTCGCAAAACTGCGCGATTCGACTAGACTTTACGTGTGAGGAAAATGTTTGTTGCGCTGTTCATTCTAGCGGTTGCCGTGGCCCTGGTTCTGGGGGGCTGTAAGGCAACGCGGGCTGGTTACGAGTCCGCGCCCTACAAGGTCCTGCGTTCCAACGGTAAGTTCGAAGTTCGTGACTACCCCGCGCTGACAGTGGTCGAGACGCCCATGGCTGGCGGCGTGGACGCGTCGAGCGGGGGTTTCAACCGCCTGTTCCGGTTTATCACCGGCGGGAACGAGGCGAAGCAGAAGATTGCGATGACAACGCCGGTGTTCATGTCCGGCAGCAATTCGAATGCGACCATGGCATTTGTGCTGCCTGCAAAGTTGAAGGGTGGCGGAACTCCCAAGCCGACGGATGGCGCGGTGAAGGTCCGGGAACTGGAGGCGGGGAGGTTTGCGGTGCTGCGCTACAGTGGTGGACGCAACGCTAAGAATGAGGCGGAATCGTTGAGCCGCTTAAAGGACTGGATGGTGGAGGAAGGATTGAGTGTGCTGTCACCGCCGGTGTATGCCTACTTTGATCCGCCTTGGACGCCCGGCTTCCTCCGTCGGAACGAGGTGATGCTCCGAACGGGTTCAGGCCGATGATGAGCCGCTTGCAGAACGCGCATCCAAACCCGAAGCCAGTCATGCCCGCGACTAATAAGGGGAGGCTGCCGGCATCTGCGGACGGTTTGCGCCTGGGCCTTTGTTGTCAATTCATGGGGCAGCCCATCAAATTTCGCGCGACCACGGCGACGGCCCTCAAACGGTTGCCGCGCCGTGAGCAGCTCCGTCGTCTTGCAACTCTGTGCGCAGCCAATGCCGAATCGCTGCTCGCGGCTCTGCAATTCTGTGCGCAGCAGGGCATCGGCTCGTTCCGGATCATGAGCCCGATCTTGCCGATCAAAACGCACCCGACCGTTGGTTATCGAGTCGAGCAATTGCCTGGCGCGGACGAGATCGTGGCGCAGTTCCGCCGCTGCGGAGATTTTGCCCGCTCGCAGGGCATCCGTACGGGTTTTCATCCCGACCAGTTCGTGGTGCTCAACTCGCCGGACCCGGCCATCGTGGCTCGCTCCGTCGCGGACATCGAGTCCCAAGCAGATATCGCGGAGTGGACAAACGCCGATACGGTCAACATCCACGGCGGCGGCGGTTATGGTGATAAGCCCGCGGCATTGGAACGTTTTCGACGCAACCTGGACCACCTCTCACCCCGCGCCCGAGCTCGGCTGACAGTTGAGAACGATGACAAAACGTTCACGCCCGCCGACCTCTTGCCGCTCTGCCGAAGCGAAGGCGTGCCGTTGGTCTATGACGTGCACCATCATCGCTGTTGCCCCGACGGCATGACCGTCGAGCAGGCGACCACAGCCGCGCGTGCAACATGGAACCGCGAGCCGCTTTTCCACATCTCCAGTCCGCTGGAAGGGTGGAAGGGGCCGAAACCGGAGCGGCACCACGGCTATATCAGCCTCAAAGACTTTCCCGCCGCCTGGCGGGGTTGGGCGCTCACGGTCGAAGTGGAAGCCAAAGCCAAGGAGTTGGCGGTGGCTCGGCTCCAGCGGTGGCTGAATCGCACTGCTTGATTCCATGGCTGATCCCGGGCCGAAAACTGGACGCCCGGCACGGGGTTGCTCAAGGGGTCCATGATCGTCCCGTGAATCATGGCCGTCGGTTGCGACAACGCAAAGTTGACGTTGGACACGCTGACGCCGGAGATAGTGATATTGGTTCGCGCGGGGTCCACATAGCCCGTCTCGGGAGCCGCTCCCGTGCTCGGATGGACGCCCCAGGTATTAGTGGTTATCCTGTGGCGACCAAAAGCTAACTGCCCCGCCTGTGCGAATGGGCCTGCCTGTGATCCGGCTGCCAAAATGGAGCTTTCCGGTTTGAAAACTGTGCGATCCTGGGCGATTAAAGACTTGCGCGTGCGCCAAAGTAATTTAGGTTCCGCATCGATTCAGGTGGCGGGGTAGCCAAGTGGTAAGGCAGGGCTCTGCAAAAGCCTTATGCGTCGGTTCGATTCCGACCCTCGCCTCCAAGTCTAGCTGTTGTGGGACAGGTACTTGCGAAAGCCGAGGGGCTGAGTTTCACCGGATTCTTCACCTGTTTCGCTGCTCGTTGAGAAAATTCTCAACGCTCGTTTATAGCTCGTCCAGAGTTCGCTAACGCGACGGACGCCGATGCTGACACACTCATAAACATGAGTGAAACGATGAAACAAGCATTCGGCCTGGTCCAACGCCCCTGGGGCGTCTTCTACCTCAAAAACAAAATCACCGGCGAACAAATCAGTCTCAAAACCCGCGACAAGAACGCCGCACAACGCCTGCTCCAAGCGCGCAATGAATCGGAGTTCCAGCCGCAGTTCAATGTTGCCCTGGCACGGGTTTACATGAACGGCGCGGATCCCAAACTGGCGACGCGGACGTGGCAGGAGGTCATGGAAAACATCGTGGCCAAGAAGAAGGATGAGACACGGCGGCGCTGGGAGGTCGCCATCAAGGATGTGAACTTCGATTACATCCGCCACCTGCCCGTCTGTGAAACGCGGCCGGAACACTTCGACAAGGCGCTGGCCGATGGCAAGGTGTCCAGCAACGTCTATCTCCGCCGCATCCATAATCACGCGCTGGGCATGGAATGGCTGCTCAAGTCGGTGATTCCCCGGCTGCAATGGCCAAGGCCGATGTTCAAAGGCAAGCGGGCTATCACGGCGGAGGAACATGCGGCGATCATCGCCCGCGAGATGAATCCGGAGCGGCGGGATTTATACGAGCTGCTGTGGCACACGGGCGCGGCGCAGTCGGACGGAGCCTGCCTGCGGGCGGAGGACATCAATTGGGAGGCGCGGACAATCTGTTACACGCGCAAGAAGCTCAAGGGCCGGGCGAACATCAAGCCGGCGCTGATCCGGTTCGGCGCGGAGGTGGAGGCCATCCTGCGGCGGCGTCCGGCGGCAGGGCCACTTTTTCCTTACCTCGCCACGGTGCGTCCGGGCGACCGGGCTTCGGAGTTCCGGCAGCGATGCCAGGGTTTGAAGATCAAGGGAGTGTCGCTTCACAGTTACCGGTATGCGTGGGCCGAACGGGCGCTCAAGTGCGGTTATCCCGAGCGGTTCGCGCAACAGGCGCTGGGGCACAACAGCCAGGCGGTCCACAATGCCTACGCCAAGCACGCCGAGGTCACGGTGCCGTGCCTGGATGATTGGGAGAAGTCCTTCCGGACGGGCACCATTTCGAATGCTGAGAATCTGAGACTTGAAATGCCGGTGGCAAAGCTGCTGCCGGTGGATTTCCGGATGCCACTGGCGGTGGCGCAATCCAACTGAATCCGCGGCTGCCCGGGCCAGACGAAAATCCGAAGGGGCAATTCTCGGGTGGATCGGCCTGGTCCGGGCCGTGTGATATTGTGGCGGCGCTTGCCGAGTCGGGTAGCACTGGGCGGGGCGAGCGGGGACGGCGAGCTTTGAGCGAGAACTCGCGCCGGCGCCGGTCGCCTGGTGTGACGGAATCGCCACGCCGACATCAGAGGTTGTGCGCCGTGGCAACCCCCCCAGCGGCAAACTGACCAGAGGACCTTACAACAATTTCAGGCGGCTTTCGGTTAGTTTTTGTCTGGCGGCCTTCCCGGAAACCGCGATGGGGCGTTTGTGTTGATGAACATCTTGCCGCTCGCCTTCATCCGCTTTTGATAGTCGGCCTCAAGCTCCGGCACCATGTCCACTTTTGGCCGTGTCATTGAAAGCTGGTTTGTAGGGCTTAAACTCAAGCTAAATCCCGCCACGGTCTTCGCATCCATGTTGATGACGATTTCAGCCAAATTCAGGTCTGAATTCATGCGCTCCGGCTTCGGCCATACCCACTTTAGCTTGCAGTATGGGATATGCCCTTTGGCAGTGTCGTACGGGCCATCTAGTTCTGGTGGTTCATCTGAATGAACTATCTCCGGTTTGTAACCAAGCTTAGCCAAGACGTTGCGTGACATCTTAATGACCTCGTTCGTGGTCATACGGTCCTGGCCGAAATACTGGACTATGCTTTCGTCTGTGAACTCCTGCTCAAAGAACCAGTTGGTTGGAGCGCGAAAACCGTACACGTAGCCGCGACGGTCAATTGCGAACCAGTAGCGGTTGGTGAGGATAATGCTGCCTGCGATGTAGTCTTTCCATGGTGATGGCTGCGACCATTGCACCGCGTCAGTTGTGACTGGCCGCTGAATTGGCAAATCCAATTTTGCGGCGAAGTCTGTAACGTAAGGAAGAATAGCGACCAGCACCGCATTGGAATACTGGGCTGTGATATGCACGATTTCCATCATAGGATCATTGTTGGTTGTATGTGTTTTCGCTTAAGCCCCAAAAGCCAAAAACTTTTATGTCGCTAGAGTCGTAGCCTATTACATTGTCGTGTGTACGGGCGTTAATAAGCGCCTGTTCCACACCGAATCCCAATGCCCATTCGTACCCGAAGTCTTGAAAAAACCAAACGTGCATTGTGTTAATGCTCCCGGCAAACCCCGCACTTTGGTCACTGTTCCAGCCGACGAAAGCCGAAGGCCGGACGGATGCGTTGATATAGTTTGTTCCCGGCACATCCGGCCTATGGATAATGCCAAAGGACTCGCACAGCGGCCCTGATGCAGTGCTGCATCCGTCTAGGAGCACGAACCGATACTTGTGCTTGTTCGTCTGGCCTGCCGGGATGGTGTGCAGATTGGCAGCTATCTCTGACGCCAAGATTGACTTGTTTGTGGTCGATTGGTCCCGGCCAAGACCTTCCGGGCCGCCGTGGCCTAAATAAAACAAGTTTCGGGAAAGGTTGTTGTAAATTGCATTGCGAAATGCACCCCAGTTTATGGCTTCGTTGGAAGTGCCGTAACCTATGCGATATGATGTCTGGTCGTACGTCGTTGGCCGGACTGTCAGCCCATGTCTCGGGCCTATTTGAGCAAAACTATCAGCCAAATCGTCGAGCAGATCGGCTCCCACGCTGCTTTGCCATGCTTGTTGATTTGCCACAACCCAGTCGCCTGGGCCGCTCCAAGGCTCAGCGACCTTCCAGCTAACAGGTGTCATCACGCTGCTTTCGCCGATGTCTTCTGGCTGCATTGCGCCGCTGTTCTGCGTGTAAACAGTCGTTAGAACGAATTCAAAGGTGTTATCAGGGTAGTACGTGTCGTCTGGCCCAATTAAGTCCCAGACGACGTAAATGTTTCCGTCGGTCGTGGTGCCGCCGAGCGTGCCGATGTAGTAGTAACTGCTATCGTACACGTCCAGATACCAGTCTGCGTTGGTGTGCGCCGATTGAGCGTTGACCAGTATCGAATCGCCGAGTTCGCCAAATTCTGGTGACCGGGTTCACTTTTTTGTACCACTCCATGAGTTAGTCAGAGCACTTGGTTGATGTTATGTTTTTGTTCTGATTTTGTCCATCCTTGGCGGAGGGAGGGCGAAGCCCGACCGGAGCCAGGGATGGACAGAGTTG
>CAIQQM010000141.1 GCA_903873945.1 uncultured Verrucomicrobiota bacterium | reverse complement strand
CGCAACTCTGTCCATCCCTGGCTCCGGTCGGGCTTCGCCCTCCCTCCGCCAAGGATGGACAAAATCAGAACAAAAACATAACATCAACCAAGTGCTCTGACTAACTCATGGAGTGGTACAAAAAAGTGAACCCGGTCAGCCGCTTGGCGCGGAAATGGTCACAGGCCGAGCTGGCACATCGCGCTGGGATCTCGCGTGCGGCGGTCAGCGCCATCGAAGTCCAGCGGCTTACGCCGTCAATTGCGGCAGCACTTTTACTGGCGACGGTGCTGGAATGTTCGGTTGAGGAGTTATTCGGTAGGGGCCGGACGGCCACCTTGCGTGTCCCAGAGTGGGCGTGGAAAGGCAGAACCGAACCATGCCGCTATTGGGAAGCTGAAGTAAATCGGCGGCGGTTGCTCTATCCGGTTGAAGCGGTCTCCATGAACCCGGTTCCACACGATGGGATTTGGGAAGGCGGCATGTGCCGCGAATCGAGTCCAGCCTTAGGCGAAGCGACGCTGACCTTGGCTTGCTGCGATCCCGCTGCCGGGTTGCTGGCGACCGAATATGCCCGCACGACGGGCTTTCGACTGTTGGTATTTCCCCGAATCGGCAGAGTCGCTTTGGACTTGGTGCGGCAAAGGTTGGTGCATGTGGCGGGTCTGCATGTTTCCACTACCGATAATCCACAGGGCAATGTCGAGACCGTTCGCGCCCAAGTTGGAGAAAGATGCTGGCTCTTACGCGCGGCGCAGTGGGAGGAAGGAATTGCTTCAGCTGTAAATGACCGAGCACGGTCGACAGTAGCGGTAGCCAGATGTGCGTGCCGTCGGGCCGCACTCGAAACTGGCTCCGCTGAGCGCAAGTGTCTGGATGAACTGATGGAAGGGCGCCGTTTATTGGGCCGCCAAGTCAACGGACATGCGGCAGTTGCGGAAGCCGTTCGGGCGGGTTGGGCGGGTGCAGGTATTTGCGTGCGGTTTTCGGCTGAGGAAGCTGGATTGAAGTTTCTGCCCATCCGGAAGGAGGCGGTAGATTTTTGCTTTCCCGCCGCATTGCGGCACGACCCGCGGATTCAGGCACTCATCCGCCTGATGCGCAGCCGGGCTCACCGCCGCCTAGTCAGCGAATTGCCAGGCTACGACGCCAGACAGACAGGGGAAATGATGGTTGTCTGAACTCCTTCTGACGAATGGGAACAAACTCTGAAGGCAGTTCGAGACACCATGCCAACTGCTGGTGGCGTGGGCATACATCAGAAGTTGTGCGACGTGGCAGTAACGGCGCTGTAAAGGCGGGAAAGAGTGTTGTAAAAAGGTTCGCTTTCTCGGGGAGCTCGAAGGCATCCTGCGCTCGGGCGTTATGAAAAAGAGAAGCGTTGTCTTGCCGGCGTCGGTGCTGCCCCGGCTGCGGGTGATGTGCGGCCGGGAGGCGGCTTTAGGGCCAGGACGAGTTCAGTTGCTTGAACTGATCGGGGAGACCGGCAGTTTGCAGTCGGCGGCGGCTCGGATGGGCATGGCCTATATGACGGCGTGGATGCATGTGAAGGCGCTGAACGGGCGGTTCCGGTCGCCGCTGGTGGTGGCCAAACGCGGGGGCAAGGCCGGCGGCGGGGCAGTCTTAACCAGAATGGGAAAGAAGGTGGTGGTGCTGTACCGTCAGATGGAAGCGCAAAGCCATGCGGCGATTCAAGGGGGCTTTCGCGAGTTCCGGACTCTATTGAAGCCGTGACGGGGTAGGCGCTATTTCTCTTTGGTGGCGGTTTGCACCGGGTGGAGGAGCGGCCTGCGGCCCGTGGTCTTCTGGCCGGATTCCGCGCCAAGGTGCCTAGCCACGCGGTCGAGTTCCACTTTCAGCGCAGGCTGGTTGGTGACGTTAACTCGGCGCAAGGCGCCTGGCGGCGCTGCGCGAACGCTCGTTCCCCCGTGCTGGCAATAGCGGAGCGCGATATCGGCGTTGTAGATGTGGGTTGATCCGACCAGGTGAATCCCATACTCGAAAAACAGCGGGCAAAAAGGCACGGTCCGCCCGAGTAGAACCCGGTACTTTGCATTGGGCGTGCGGTCGAGGACTTGCAGGAACGTGTCATTGAGGAGGGTCAAGCCGGTGATGAAGACGATTTCGGCGTTGCGGAGGGCGGGTTTGGAGTCATTCCAGGGGATGTCACCATTGCGCGGGTGAAGCTCAATGATGGACACGGGATGTCCCTGGCCGCGCCAGAGTTCCGCCTGGGGGAAGTGTCCGATGAAGCAGGTGCGAGAGTGTTTTATGATTTCGGCAAAGGGGTCAACAGCGTTGGCCTCGAAGAGGTCCTGGGGGAGCGGAAGTGAACCGTTGAGGCAGGCGTTGATGAGACCCAGACGGAGGGCATCATTGGAATCGGCAAACCGGTCGGCGATCTCGGTGACCGACCGACCGACCTGATCCCCCAGATATGAGGTTTGGTAACCTGCGTCCAAGGGGTCGCTGACCCGGAGGAATGTGGCCATGGAGAATCGGTCGCAATTGGCGATTAGCCAGTGCAGGGAGATATGCAACTCGCGCAGTCGTGGCACGGGTTGAGGCAGTTGCGCCAGCAGGCGTGATAGGATTTCGCGATTCATGGGCATAGTTTCTCTCCTTTAGAACAGCATTGGCATGCAGGTGGCGAGGCCCAACCCGAGGACGAGCGAGTCAACTAATCCGAACTTCCGGGGCGATGCGCATCGGGTGCCCATGTCCATACGCCGCACGACGAGCATTACGGAAGTGTCGTGGGCCCGGCACATTTGAGACACGAACAAAGGGACAATGATGGGCAAGCAAGTGCGTGGAGCCCAGGGACGCAAGCGCAACCCACGGCAGCGCTGTATGTCGTAGATGCGCCGGGTTTCGGTCAAGGAAAGCGGCAGGAAACGTACGGCGGTGGACAGCAGCGTCCCCACGGCGGGTGGTATCCATCGCCGTGAGAAAAGGGAGATGATCTCCTGGGGGCTAGTGATGCCAATGAACACGAGGTTGGCGAGGAAAAGGCACTCCAGACGCAGGGCGTATCTGAGAGCTTCGACCAGGCCCCAGGAAAGGGCCTCCGACCAGGAGCGAGCGGTTTCGTATCCGATGGCGAGGAAGAGGAGGACAGTGGCCGGCAACCCCACCAGGTGAGCCCAAAGGAGAAGCCGGGCGTGAGGCCCAGCCGCTCCACAGGCGAACAAGAGCAGGAAAAGTCCGCAGAACAAGAGCAACTGGGGCAGAAACTCCCGCCCCAAGGCGGCGTGCAAGCAGACGATCAGGAAGAGCGCCAGCCGGGTGAGCAGGTGCAATTTGGTCCACCACGCGCGGGTCATACAGCGCCTCCATGTGGTGCGGCATCATCCACGATGTGACCGGCGCGAAGTGAAACCACGCGAGTGGCCACGGCTTCCACAAAAGCGTGGTCATGGGTTGCCAGCAGCACGGCTCCGCCCTGGGCGCTGACTTGTCTGAGGATTCCGGCGACCTGGGCGAGGCATTCGCGGTCGAGTCCCACCGTAGGTTCATCCAGGCAGAGAATTGTCGAACGTCCTGACAGCGTCGAGGCCAGTGTGAGGCGTCTCTTCTCGCCATAGCTGAGTGAAAAGGGCACTCGTTCAGCGTGTGACTGCAAGCCCACTTGGGTTAGTGCGTGCCGGGTTCGGCTGGTGATCTCGTGCGGGGGGAAGTTTTGATTGCGCGGCAGGAAAGAGCACTCCTCAAAGACCGAATGGGCGAACAACTGGCTATCGGGGTTCTGGAAAACCAAGCCTACGGCGTCCATGCGCAAGGAAGGGGAAGCACAGATGATCTTCCCGTCGTCAGGCTCTAGCAGGCCCTTGATCAAGTTGAGCAGGGTGCTTTTGCCGGAACCGTTCGGGCCGACCAGGGCGACGATCTCTCCCGGCGCGGCCGAGAGCGAGACGTTTTCCAAGACAGCCCCTTGACCGTTGTAGGCGAAGCTGACCCCTTCGACCGAGAGCAGACGTTCCGCGCCAGTGGGAGAAAGCGGAGTCGCAATGGCACCGGCAGGTTCAATGAAGCGTGGGGATGGTGATGAGTAGGCTGCTGGTGGACCGTCGAACACGATCCGGCCTTGCTGCAAAGCCAGCAAACGCGAGGCCCAAGGCAGGAGCCGGGGCAGGTCGTGTTCAATTAGCAGCACCGTCAAGCCGGTATGCTCCGCCTGCGCAGCCAGCACGTCGAACAGCATGTCGGCCGTCGCCTCGTCGAGGTAGCTGGTGGGTTCGTCGAGCAAGAGGACCTTCGGGGCGAGCGCCAACATGCTCGCTACGGAGAGACGTTGTTTCCACCCCAACGAAAGCGTGGCCACACGCTGACCGCGTAGCTCCCCGAGACCAAGAAGGTTCAGGCAGCGGTCCAGCTCGTGCTCGCGGTCGAAGTCCCCAGTTCGTTGTTGGAGGCTCAGGGAAACTTCCTCCTCCACCGTTTCACCAAAGAGTTGGATCTCGGGGTTCTGAAGAACAACACCCGCAAATCCCTCGCAACCAGAGGTGGTGGAGTCGCGCCCATTCAACCACAGGTGGCCGGAAGTGTGACCCAGCAGGGCGACGTGGTGCAGTCCGGTGAGATGCAAGGCGAGAGTGGTTTTGCCGGACCCGGAAGGACCGATGATGCCCACACGTTCTCCCGCCTGGATGCGCAGAGAGAGGGCGTCGAGGATCGGCGCGTCCGTCCCAGCGGCCTGAAAGGTCAACTGCTGGGTTCGGATCAGGGCCGTAAGCTCATTATGCGGGTGATTTGAAGATTCCGGATGCGAGACCATACGACCAAAGCCAGACCTGCCGCCGCGGCGTTAAGGATTATTGAGGTGAGGGCCTGCATGCCGAACAGCGCCTGCGTCACCTTCGTCCAGGGGAGCCCCAGCACCTGGACGCGGAGCAGCATCAGGATGACCTTGCTCAGGAACCCGCCGACGATGGCAGCTATGAAGACCCGGCCACGGGGGAAACGGCGGAACAGGGAAAAACCTGCGTCGTGCAACAGTCCCTGGATCACGGCTGGAATGAGCTTGAGCGGTCCGGGCAGCATGGCGCCGGGAAAGGCGAAGATGGCCAGCACGCCCCAGGCAAATTGGTAAGCCGTCAGCACTCCGAAGCGGTCCACGATTAGGCGGGTGAGCATCCACAGGGTGACCGGGATGAACATGTCCAGGCGGACGAAGTTGCTGACTCCCGAGGCGTGGAGGACGGACTTAGTGAGCTGTCCAGTCGCGAAGTCCAGGGCCACCATTGAGCCGATAAAGACCCAATGTCTTGTTCCCATCCGCGTGATGCGCTCTTCGGTTTGGCTTGGGTTCATTTGTCAGGGGCGGCGATGCATGGTTTTGGGCTATTCCTGCCGTATGCGCTCTCTGTGGCGCAATCATTTTTCATTCCTGGCTGTGAAGGCGGTAATACGCGTTCGTCCATCCCGGCTGGATCGTCTCGGACCAATTGGTTGAGCTGCCAGTCGCCACGAAGGACGAAACGGCGGTCCAACCATTGGTCGTCAGGTCAAACGATCGCTCGATCGTATTGGTCGCCCCAACCGTCAGATTGCTAATGCCGAAGGATACGGTGCCGCCCGAGATCATCACATTGAACAATACGGGTGAGAGCGTCAATTGCAGAGACGGCCAGTATGCAGGCGGATAACTGGGATCGTAGGAACTGGTAAATGGCGCACGAGGCATGCCGCTGGCGGGCACCGGAGTTTCATCGATTCTCAGCATCGCCCCGTAATTATGCAACTCCGCCCGGCTGGTCGAAGTTTTTAGCAACGCGGTGATGTCCCAACTGAAAAACCGGTCGTTCTCATCCGGGTCGAGGACGGGCCCTTTGACGCCGACAACCGACCAACCTGAGTCAAAGTCGCCGCCAGGGTTGGTCCACAAATTGGTGCCGTCATAGGTCAACCAGGTCGCGCCATCGGCCGGTGATGTTCCGTAGCCCGTTCCCTCCACGAAACTCCTCGTCAGGGGATAGAGCGTGACATTGCGTGTGCCGGTGTTGTCCTGCCACACATAAAAGACCACGGTGGCGGACAGAATCTGTTCCGGGGGATAGGTCCATATCTGCGGGGGGAGTTGGAAGAGTCCCCGGCACAGGGAGCCATCGCTCGTGACGTTGTTATTGATGAGCGCCTTGACGGTGTGGGCCTGTCCATAGTTCAGCGTTTGGTTTGAAACGCGACTGTCAATGTATGTGGTCGTGGTGATGTTTGTTACAATGGTTTGGGCGAGGACCGTCGGCCCAAGGAATGCAATTCCCAGCACGATAGGCGCCGTTTTTAGACAGCGTCCCAACCCGGCCAACCCACAACGTTGCTTTCCAGCTTTCATCAGTAATAGTAAGGGAACCATGTCAAGTCTCCTCGCTTGGGAATTCGAGGGTTAATCAGCGTTCTGTCCCACAGATCATCCCGCCAGCCAATGTGCCCGTCGAGATAGAGGACATTGCCTCCCAGCCCCCCAAGACTGCGTCTGTGCCGTTCGCCCTCCGCGCGCGCATCTTCGGCGGTGTAGCAACCCGCCGTGACGAACCTTCCCGCCTGGCCGTAGCCCTGGCTCGGATCAAGCGTTTGCTCAAACATGAGGATTGTCTTCGCCGTTGATGCGCAACGCTCCAACTTCAGAAAACCGGGCTGCAAACTGGCGCCGAACGGCAGCCCATAGAGAAAATCCTGCTCCAAGTAGGAGTTCATCACATAACTATGGTATCCTTGGCTGGATGGCTTAAAGGAGGCGCTGTATGCCGAATCCAGCAGCGCTCTGGCCAACGGGCATTGCCAGACTCCGCCAGTCGGTTTCTGTCCGTTGGGATAATCCCGCCAAGAACGCTCGCCCATGTAAGGGGGCAGCATATCAATATAGCAACTTTCGCGTTCCGGATGCCTGGCGTCGTAGGTGAACGGAGGATTATTCCTGCCCTCATCATCGGTGTGCGGCAGGTAGCTGTTATTGTCGGGCGCGTAGAGGTAGAAGGCCTGGCCCCAGTTGCGCAGGTTCGAGGCGCATTTTACTTCCATGGCACGCGCCTTGGCCTTGGAGAGCGCCGGCAACAGAAGCGCCGCCAGAATGGCAATCACACCGATGACGACCAGCAGTTCCACCAGCGTAAATGCCGGAGGCTTCGATAGGAACCGTCGCGCACTGGCTTTGATGGGGTGCCTCGTTAAACTCTTGTCGCCACCTCATTTCGCCCTAACACCGCGCATTGCGCCTCTTCCGGAAGCCCGTGATGGCACCCAAACCGACCAAGACCAGTATCAGCGAGGTTGGCTCCGGAACGAGCGTCACCTCCAGGGACGGAAGATAAGGCGTCGTATAGGTTGTACTGTTGGCGCTCGTAAACGAATCATAGCGCTGGCCGGTGGCGGGTGGCGCCTGGCCAACATCAATACTCAGCATCGCGCCGTAATCTTGCAATTCGGCCTCGGTCGTCGGATTGGTCAACAGTGACGTGATGTCAAAGGTGAAGAAGCGACCGTTGGGGTCGCCGGGATTGATGCCGAGGGATCCCTTTGTGCCAACCACGGAGTTGGCGGAATCAAAATCACCGCCAGCGGTTGTCCACAAGTTTATCCCGTCATAGGTGAGCCAAGTGGCACCGTTTGCGGGTGTCGTTCCCGAGCTCGCGCCGGTTCCAGCGGTAAATCCTGTCGTCAAAGGGCATAGGGACACATTGTAGGTGGCCGTATTATCGGCCCACACGTAGAAGGATACAGTGGCTGAGACGATGTCGCTCGGCGAATGCGACCAGAGGGTCGCAGGAAGATCAAACAGCGTCCGGCATACGGAGGAGCTGTTGACGACCACTTTATCAGAGCCGGACAACCCATAATTCTTGGTGGGGTTCGCGCTGTCGATATACGTGTCCGTGCTGATTTGATAGGTATCCGCCAAGGCGGCTTGTGCCGCCAGCATGCAAGCAATAATGTAGTACTTCGTGTTACTCATGTCTGATTTATTCCTTTTCAATCTCATTTTGTTTGTTTATTTGACTTCTGTTATATTTCTAGAAATATATCGCAAGGTCTGACGGGTCAATGAAATTTTTCAGAATTTTTCTTACAGTGGCAGTGGGGTTGCGGCGGCAGGGGGTTATCATTTGATCGTGTGGGGGTGGTCGATCAAAGCCCGACGTTGGGGAGGGGCTTTCCGAAGTGGCAGCGGATAGGAAAGAGCGGTGCTGGCGGCTTGCCTGACGCACACGACCGGGTATTCTCTCGCGGCTCATGCGAAACAACATCTTCCAGACCCTTGCGGAGGCCGCGCGGAGCGGTGAGCCGGTGGCGTTTGGCATCATTTCGGGCGCGAAAGGTTCGAGCCCGCAGAAGGTTGGCGCCAAGGCGCTTTTTTATGGGGACGGCCGCATCAAAGGCACACTGGGCGGCGGCTGCCTGGAGGCGGAGATCCAGCGTCGGGCCGTTCTGTCGTTGCGCTCCAATCAGGCAGGGACGTTCGAGTTGCTGCTGGACCACGACTTCGGCTGGGACGACGGCCTGATGTGCGGTGGCAAGATATGCGGGTTGATCCTGCCCAATGCGCAAAGGGCCGGGGAGCAGTTTTGGACGGAGCTGGCCGGACGCCAGAACACCCTCTCGTGGGCGGTGAAGAGCGACTTCTCGATCAGCCGACTTGATGAGGCGGGCGGGCGTGAGCTAGGCGAGACGCTCGGCCTGCTTTATTGCGAAACCGTCACGCCACCGTGCGCGCTGTGGATTGCGGGCGCTGGGCACGTCGCCCAAGCTGTTGCGCCGCTCGCGTTGCAGTTGGACTTCAGCGTGACGGTGCTGGACGACCGCCCCGCACTGGCTAATCACCAGTTCTTCCCGCCAGAGGTCTCGCTGCAAGCAGAGGTGTGGGAAAAGCTGCTGGCGCTGCCGTTGCCGGCGGTGCCGAGCTTCGGGCTGATCGTCACGCGCGGGCACCGGCACGACGCGCTGGTGCTCAAGGAGTGGATTCACCAGCCGTTTCTGTTCCTGGGCATGATCGGCAGCGCGCACAAGGCGCGCACGACCTTTGACCATTTCGCCGAGGAGAAGCTCGCCACGCCGGCCGAGCTGCAACGCGTGGCCTGCCCGGTGGGAATCAAAATCCGCTCGCGGAGCGTTCAGGAGATCGGGGTGAGCATCATGGCCCAGTTCATTGATAAGCGAGCAGAACTGGTTTATGAGCCGGGTATCGTCGGGCCGGGCGTAGAGAAATTCGACGGAGACCGGGACCTATAGAGAGGCCAGAGGAATTGCCGCGTCAATCGGTCAATTTCTGAGGGATTTTTAATGGTTACGGTCTCTGCCCGAGGGTAGCGCTGCAAAAAAACCGCCACGTATTCCGGGCGGACGACGACAATTGCCAGCCGACAGGTTGCGGGTTTTGCCAGGAGATCAAAGGCGCCGGTCCAGCCTTGCTGGCGGTTGAACTCCAATGGGCCAAGCTCGTCCAGGACAAACAGGTTGGACGGAGACAAGCGTTTGAGAAGGACGTTCCCCCACGCGAAAGCCTCGCTGTCAAAGGTCCAGTAACCGATCTGAGGCCCGTTCAGCTCCCCGACGATGCGGCTGGCTAAGAGGCGACGGGCCCCTGAATGCGCGTCAATTACATGGATGCCAGTTTTCTGGCCATTTTCCAGTCTGGCAGGCGCGAGCAGGCCGCACACTGTCCAGCGAGCCTGTTTGGCGGCCTCTACCAACTTTTGAAGTAGGCTGGTTTTGCCCGCCCCGCGCGAGCCGGTAAGCAAGAACAGGTCTGAGTTGGAGGCATTTTGATCCATCCCAGTTCTATTTCGGAGCGCCTAGCGGTTCTGTGCCTCGTTGCGCGACATCAGCGGGAATCAGCGGCGGTTTGGACGGTGCGTACGCGTGGGCGGCGACCCGAAAGGGACACCCGGCAGGCCGCTAAATGTGTACTTGTGCTGCCCATGACGAAAGTCGAAGGATAATGTGACGAAGCTTGAGGCATTGCAGCAAAAAAATCAGGTTTGCTGTTGATTGGCAGGGAGATGGAGCGGAGTGGCTGGGTAACGAGGGTCGTTTCTACCATTTGCTCGAGGCTGATGTCGTGGTAAATGCCCAACAGGTAAACCCTCAAGAGTCGCTTGTTGTATTGACGACCGGGGCCTCGAAACCCAGGAATTCCACGATGCGCTTCTGATGTTCTTTGGTCGGTCGGTTCTGGTTCTTTTCCCATTTCTCGATGGCCGCATCGCTGACTCCAAGTCCCAGCAAATCGGCAAGCTGGGTCATGGAAAGTTGCATGTCGATCCGTTTCTTGCGCAGATGCTCCTCGAGAGTCTTTGGATTGGCCGGGTATCTCCGCAAGTGTATGAAATGGGGGAAAATTGTTGAACGCCGTTTGCGTATTGTGCGATGACTAAAAGCCAACCGGTGGAGTCGCGATACTGAAAGTCAGGTTGCCGGCCAAGCCTACGCGTCGAGGCAATCGCGCACCGCCAGGGCGAGTTTCATGAGATCGTAAGGCTTCTGAAGATACCGTGATCCGTGCCTTAAAACGAAATCCTTGCCCGCGACATCTTCACTGTAGCCGCTGGTGAAAATCACTT
>CAIQQM010000140.1 GCA_903873945.1 uncultured Verrucomicrobiota bacterium | reverse complement strand
TGAACAGGTCGGGATTTCGACTTTATGAACCGCAGAGTAAGGCAAACTGCGCCTAACTCTGCGCTTGTATCTTGGGTTTTTGATGTTCTTTTCCCTGATCGAGTGTTTTGCGGGTGAGGAGGAGTGCCGCTGCCTTGCTCGGGGGGGAGGAGCAAGGCAGCGGCCAAAATCGCCTCGGATCTCCAGGTTTGTGGTAAAAAGCTTCGGTGGCTGTTGTCCGGCGAGGAGGCCGATCTGCGCTGAGGCCGGGTCCGACTCGATGGCACCCAGAGCCTGTCAGGTAGATAGGCCCCCCGCCCTCTTCTCCCAGGCCGAGGAGAATCAGAGGCCATCGGAGCCTGCGTTTTCAAGCTCGACCGGAGGAGGATCGACAGGGTCGGGGAGCCGGAGCCACAGTCTAACCCAAGGAGGCTGTCATGCTCAAGATTGATCACGCTGGAATTGAAGTCAGCTCGAAGGAACTGATCGTGGCTCTGCGCCGAGAGGGAAAGTTGAAGCCCTGGAAGTCGTTCCCCAATACCCCAGGGGGCCATCAGGCCATCGTGCGTTACTTGGCTCGCCAAGGGCACCTGGTTCGGGTCTGCCTGGAATCGACAGGGATCTATGGCTTGGACTTGGCGCTCGCTTTGCACGCCGCGCCGGGGATTGAAGTGATGGTCGCCAATCCTCGCGCCGTGCGCCACTTTGCTCAAGCCCTCATGCAGCGGAGTAAGAACGACCGTCTGGACGCGGTGGTGATCCTGGAGTTTGCAGAGCGCATGCCCTTCCAGGCCTGGCAACCGCCTTCGCCGGCGGCCCGCCATTTGTGCGCCTTGGCGCGACGTCTGGAGGCCCTGACCGAGCTGTGCGCGGCGGAGAAGAATCGCTTGCACGCCGCTCGGGCCACGGAGACCTCGCCCTCCATCATCCGCCGAGATCTGGAAAGCAGCCTGCGCTTTCACGAGCGGGCCATGCAGCGACTGGAGGAGGAAGCTCTGAAAGTCATTGCCCAGGAGCCTGAGCTACAGCGCAAGTTCGACCTGCTGCGCAGCATCCGGGGTATCGCCCAGACCAGCGCCCTGCAAGTCCTGGCGGGGTTGGCGATGCTGTCGCCGGACCTCGACGTTCGCCAGTGGGTAGCCTACTCAGGTCTGGACCCGCGCGAGTACAGTTCCGGAAGCTCGGTGCATAAGAAGACGCGCATCAGTAAGGCGGGCAATCGCCACTTGCGTCGCGCCCTCTATATGCCCGCCCTGGTGGCGGCGCGCCATGAGCCCCATTTCCGCGCTTATTACGAGCACTTGCTGGCTCGGGGCAAAACCAAAATGCAAGCCCTGGTGGCCGTCATGCGCAAGCTGCTGCACGCTATCTACGGCATGTTCCGACACCAGATGCCCTTTGACGGCGGCAAGGTTTACCAGCTCCCCCAAGTCGTCGCGGCGAACCGCGCGTCTTGCACAAAGGAGGTCGCATGAGACCTAAAATAGGAGAAGGCTCCGACGCCGCCAATCCAAAACTTTCGCTTGCATTTCAAGAGAGAATCTACCT
>CAIQQM010000139.1 GCA_903873945.1 uncultured Verrucomicrobiota bacterium | reverse complement strand
AATGCTTTTCTCGCCACGGTCCGCCTCTCGCAGTACCCGGATCTTGTCTTCCGTCGTATATCGTTTGCCTTTCATTGTCTGGTCCTTTCGTCCGGCCCAGACTAACACTGCAAGTGGCCCGAAAAAGCGAAGTCACGTCACGAGTAACATAAATACTTTCCTCCGCAGACAAGGAGCCTTACAATGACTGGGCTAATCTCCAGGATCATCTGGAGCGGACCGGTAATTTGGCATGGACCTGAAACTTAACGGCCGGGATTGTGGTGTATCCGGGCCGACGGTTGTGGAAACAATCAATTCAATCAAACCACGAATCCTATGAAGAAAATCCTTCCGCTTATCCTGTGTTCCACTGTGGCCGCTCTTGGTCTCGGGGCGCTGCCAGCCACGGCGGGTTTTGTTTCGCCGAACGTTCCGGAGCGCGACGCGCCCGCCGCCGCGCGTTCAGTCCACGCCGCACCAGCCATCGTGCCGGTGGCCATAACCGTAACCACCGCCGCCGATGGCGGCCCGGGCTCTTTGCGGGATGCCATTGCGAACGCCGCGCCCGGGGTGACGATCAATTTCGCTCTCACATCGCCGGCGACGATTTTCCTCACGAACACCCTGGTCATTGATGCCGATCTGACAATCACCGGACCCGGACCGAACCAGTTGACCATCATGCGGAGCGCCGCCACGAACACGCCGAGTTTTCGCGTGTTTACAATTAACGACGGCGTCGTGGAGTTGGACGGGCTCACCGTGCAAAACGGCCGCGCGCTTAACACGACCGGTTTTGCGGACAACCTCGGCGGCGCCATTCTCAACTGGGGCACGCTTACGGTGAGCAACTGCGTCCTTGCCGGCAATTCGGCCCCGACCGAATTCGGAGGTTATGGTTTTGGCGGTGCCATCTTTACGCTCGGCCCGCTGACCATCCTCAACTCCACCATCAGCAACAATACCGCGACCTGGGCCGGCGGCGGCATTTGCACGTTCCACAGCGCCATGACCATGATTGAAGGCTGCACCATCAACGGCAACTCCGCCGGAATCCAGGGCGGCGGCGTTAATTTCCAGGGATTGGTTGGAATCATCCAGAACAGCACCATCAGCGGTAATTCCACCCCTCCGGACAGCGATGGCGGCACCGCGCTTCTGAACATTGATTTCGAAGGGGAAGGTTCGGTCCTGACACTCACTGCGTGCACAATCACGCGCAACTTCGGCTCGGCTTATGGCGCGGTGAGCATGGCCGCAATTGATGGCAATTCCGGCCAAACCAACATTTTCCTCTCGAATATCGTTGCGGACAATGACGCGCCAGGCTTTTTCCTGTATGGAAACCCGGTTCTGCAATCCCTCGGTAACAACCTGGACAGCGACGGGACCAGTGGCCTTTCAAATGGCGTGAATGGCGACATTGTCGGCACAGCCGCCAATCCCATTGCTGCCCAATTGAGCCCTTTGCAGGACAATGGCGGTCCCACCTTTACTCATGCCCTGTTGCCCGGTAGCCCGGCGCTCGGAACCGGGTCTTGCGTGGATGCCAATGGCGCGCCGTTGTCGGTTGACCAGCGCGGTTTCCAGCGCCTGCAGACCACCGGCTGCGACATCGGCGCATTTGAAAACCAAGCGCCCATTGTTGTGTGCCCCGCTCCGCAGACTGTGGAATGCGTTTCCGCTTGCGGCACCCCCGTCACTCTCACCGCCACCGTCAGCGATCCCGACGGCGACGCGCTCGTAGTCACCTGGAGTGTGGATGGCTGTGTTAGGCAGACAGATTATGTGCCCGCCACGCATCCCCCGGCATCCACGACGTTGACGCTGCGGAAATCATTATTGCTCGGCAAACATACCGTCACCATTTCGGTGAGTGACCGGAAAGCCCCGCCGGTTGTGTGTAGCACCACCGTGACGGTGCAAGACACCACCCCGCCGAAGATTTTCGCAATCATACCCTTCCCGAGTTTCCTGTGGCCTGCCAGCAACCAGATGGTGCCTGTCTGGGTCTTCGTCCTGGCGTGGGACAACTGCGGCCCGGTAACTTCCCGGATCATTTCCGTCAGCAGCAATCAGCCGGTGGGCAGCACGCCCGACTGGGCTATCACCGGAAACATGACTGTGTCATTGCGCGCGAAAACGACACCAGCTACGAGTCGGCGTGTTTACACTATCACGGTCGAATCCACCGATGCCTCGGGCAATAAGAGCACCGGAACTACCCAGGTCATTGTGCCGGCCTCGGGTCATTGATCACCGGAGAAACAGGAAACAGAGAGCTAGGATTACAGTCGCCGGGAGCGCTCCGAACAGAAGTCCCATCGGCGAGATGCCGTCGGGGAAAAACCGGTTGAGAAGGGATTGGCCCGCGGGATTGGGCGCGTTGGCAATAACCGTCAGCCCGCCCCCCGTGACTGCGCCGGCAACGACGGCATATTTCATCCCATCCGACAGGCCCGGCACCAGCGCGGCAAGATAAGTAATCGCCGCATTATCATTGAAGGCGGTCAGCCCAATCGCCCCGAACATCAGAGGCACTTCCGTCAGGCGCCGCATGATGGGCTCGAGCCACCACTGTTGCAGGCCGCCGTGGATGACCAGGCCGGCCAGGAAAAAGCCCACCAGAATCGGCGAGCGGAGCTGCAGCGCCCCCTGGCAGTCCACGGTTACCGCATGGAACGCCAGAAAGAAAAGAAAGCCGCCGATCAAAAGCGACGGATGGTGCGCGTTCCACACGGACCAGGCTATAAAGCCGGCATGCACAGCCGTAATCCACAAGGGAACGGGTTGCTCCTTCACGCCCGGAGCTTCACCTGCCGCCAAAGCGGGCACAGCGGGGGCCAGTCGCAAAAAATCTTTCCGGAAACACAGATAGTAAGCGGTGTTGGCCATCACGATGCCGAGAAGGGCAACCCATCCGAAATGCCCGGCCAGAAATGGCGTATTCCAACCCCACGGTCCGGCCACCATCAGCACGGCCGGCGCGGCAAAGTGGGTGAGCACGCCGCCAACGGAGACGTTCACAAAAAGCAGGCCGAGTGTCGCGTAAGCGAAGGGTGCGGGCGGTTTGCGCGCATAGAATTGTTTGGCCAGCAACAACGCCGAGAGGGTCATGGCCGCCGGTTCGGTAATCAATGAGCCCAGCAGGGGACCAACCGTCAGTATGGCCCACCACCATGCCGCCGGTCCGCCGCCACCCATGCCGGCCAGCCATTTCAAACAACGCTCAGCCAGCTGCACAATGGGGCGCGTGGATGCCAGCGACATAACGACCACCACAAACAGCGCCTCGTGATAGCTCACCCGATGGTCGAGATAGTCGAGCGTTGTCCTCCAACCGGCCCTGAGGGACAAAAGGGCAGCCAGCGGCACGCACCAGATCCCGAAGACCACTTCAACTTCACCGAAAAAATGAAGCAGCCGGGCCGGCATTGGCGAGCGGGGCGGGCGCCCGCCAGGGACGGTTCCCGGCAATCCCCCGGGTTCCGACCGGAGCTCAATGACATGCGCCCAGTGGCGAAACTTGTGGGTAAAAAACGTGTGAACCAGGGCGCAGCAGAAGAGCAGCGTAGCCCACAGATTGAGCGGTTGCTGCTGAATCCGGTGGTGAATCACGTCGCACAAGCCGGCCAAATGGGAGTCTCCATAGCTTTCCAATGACGGGGGGAATTGGGCGTCCGCCGCGCCCGCAACCGGCAGTGTTTCAGCGGCGCACAGGCCGGCCATTCCCAGGAAGAGAACAAGGAGCGCGATGAGAAGCATCGGGATCCTGGTTTTGACGACTTTAGCCGGGCAATTCATTGAATGGTTCCGCCAATATTTGCCGGCATTTTGATGGCCTTTGCCCCGAGATCAAGAGAAACCGGCACTGACAGCAATGCGCGTGGGAGCTTTTGGGTGAGCGTCTTTTTTGTTGCCGGGATTTATCCGGGCGCATAGTATTTCGACCCATGAAAACATTTCTTACTATTATCACAGCATTGAGTCTCCTGGCGGTTTCCGCCACGGCACAAACCACGAAAAAGGCGGAACCCAAGAAGGATAACCCGCAGAAGATCGGAGCGGTGGACGCCAGCAAGCACTACGACGAAACCATGATTGTCACCGGCAAGGTTGCGCAAGTGACGATTCGTGAGAAACAGGTTTATTTGAACCTGGACCAACGCTTTCCTGATTCTCCGTTTACAGGGGTCATTTTCGCCAAATCAACCAATCAGTTTGGGGATTTGAAGAAACTCGAAAATTGCCAGGTGGAGATCAGCGGCAAAATTGCCAAATTCCATGAGAAGCCTGAGATCATCTTAGACAGCACAAATCAGTTGACGGTGACCGCATGCGCGGTTGAGCCGAAAAAGTCGGATAAAAAGTCGGATAAGAAGTAGGGCGGGAATTTTAAGCGTAACCAATTTGAGAGCGCAGCCCGGGTGGGCTGCGCTTTTCGTTTAATTGGCTGACCAGCCGACACCACCCAGCGCAAATTTTGCGCGAACGCGTATCACGGGGCTGAGGGCCAAAAGCCTACGCGTCGAGGCAATCGCGCACCGCCAGGGCGAGTTTCATGAGATCGTAAGGCTTCTGAAGATACCGTGATCCGTGCCTTAAAACGAAATCCTTGCCCGCGACATCTTCACTGTAGCCGCTGGTGAAAATCACTT
>CAIQQM010000138.1 GCA_903873945.1 uncultured Verrucomicrobiota bacterium | reverse complement strand
GCGATGTATTCGGCCTCGTTACAGGTGCCGTGGCCAACGAACGTGTGTCGCGTGAACAAACAATTGTTGCCTTGGCGCGCGAATAGCCCGATGTGCATCGCGCCGGGGTTCTCGCACAAGCCGTCGGTGAACAGCTCGAGCTTCTGCTCGCGGTTGATGGAAACGTTGTAATTGCGGATTTCCGCGATTACTTCCTGGGTTTTCTGATCGTAGGGCGTCATTTTATTCGAGGTGTTTTGTTAAGCGTCAGCTCTTTGGCCGAGAAGAAGCCGCTGGCGGAAACCGCACATCCCCTCCTCCGCAGTTGGTTCGATCTTCTGCGGAGAGCCGTGCTTGCCTAAAGTGTGCGCTTACCTCTCTTCCGGCTGAGGGAGCTGGTCCGCGCGCCATTCCTGGTCGTGCCGCAGCCACTCGGGATGTTGGTCGGGCCAGAAGGAAGCGCGCTTGAGGGGACGTTGGAAATAATGGGACTCGAACGCCAACTGGGGCTGCATCTGATGCATGGCCAGGCCGGCAAACTCCAGCTGGTCCTCCAGAGCGGCGCCCTTGCGGAATTCGATGGTGTTCCAGAGGTTGAACACCCCCATGAACCAGTCCAGTTGCTGCAGGTAGTAACTGCGCATGAACTGCGGGCCCAGAGTTCTCTCCGGCTCCGACCGCTGATTAGAAAGGCGCAGGTTTCCGCCCAGCCACGAATAGGTCAGGTGCGTGGTTAACGGATAGACCTCGAAATCCGGGTTTTTGGCCAATTCCCGCACCAGCCGCATGAAGTTCGAGTAATAGGGCTCGATCCGCTGGTAGAAGTTGTACCCCCGAATCGCCGCATGCTGGGTCTTCAGGGTGAAGGTGCTCAAATCGCCGGGACGGTCCATCTCCAGCTCCCAGGCCGTCAGCACGATGCCGAAGACGGCCGTTTGCATCTCGACCGGCAGTTGAAACGGCAACCCGTCGTGGGTGACGACGCCACGGGCCAGGCAGTAGACCTCCTGGAACGCCTCGCGGTCCATTTTGAGCGCGCGATTCAGTTCAGAATCCAGCGTGGCATACGCGTAGGTCTCGGAAGAGCGTGCCTGCGTCAACTGTCCGTTTGGAAGAATCGTGCTGCCCAAAATCCGCTGCTGGAAAGTGGCATCCTCCACCGGATTGGTTAGGGCATTGAAGGGATATCCGTAATAATAATCCGGCCCGTCGAATCGGGCAATCTTGCCCCACGGATCGGGTGTCCCATCGATGATGGGGAAGTTGCTGCCCCCCACGTAAGGCAGGAGATCCGCGAAGATGGGCGCCGGCGCACGCTGCGACGGGCCGAGTTCAGCATCCGGGTAAAGGTAAACTGCCGGGAACAACTGCACTGGCCCGGCGCATCTCGAGAGTGCGGCGAAATAGTTAAAGGCTTTGTCCAGCCTGATGTGAGGTGTGAGGCTGTAGCCGAGCTGGGGGGTGAGGTAAACCAGCGCAGTATGCACTCCGCGCAGGGTTTTAGGGCGGAGCTCGTTCCAGAGCTGATAGTGGTAACGCAGGTGCCTGGCGTTGATGCCGATTCCAGTTGCCTGGGACGGACTTTGGAACCACGGGGAGCGCAGCAGCGTGCTATGCTCCGGAGGGAGCGTTTTGAAATAGGGGAGTTGCGGCTCGGCACGGATTTGCGGGGTGTATTCCCAGTTTTCCAAAGCGGGCAGCGCTTTGCGCCCGACACTGGCGACCAGGCACTTGTCAGCATCCCATCCTGCCGGGAAAGTCGGATCGGTGAGCCGTTTGGCTTGCGTCAATGGGATTGCGCAATGGAGGACTTTAGTCCGGCTGCGGTCGGCCCGGCTGAAGATCTCCTGGTTGACTTCCCATCCCGGCTCGGCGATGTGCGCCCACCGTTCTCGGAACTCGGGGTTTTGCAGGTCGCGGTTCACTTTATCTTTCTGCCGCAGAAATGTTTTTCGCGAAGCGTTTTGCTTCCCTCATCCGGCCGAGTGAGCAATATCCCGACCGTTTTCAAACTCTTGCAGCCGCTGCTTCGACTCCTGGAGTCCTCGGGCGTCTTCGCTGGCCCAGCAAATGGACAGCCCCTTTTGCGGTCTCCGTGCTTTGCCCAGAGGAGGGCGTATGGAGGAGGCCGCCAACATTTCTTGCGTGGTCAACAGGTAAAATTCGCCCGGAGCGAAAGGGTCGCCATTTCGCAGGCTGAGAAGCCGGCGGCCCAGGGCCGTGAAAAGTCGTTGGCGTTGCCGATGTGACGTAACTCTTACGAGGGTCAGAGATTCCCCGCTCATGAGCCGAGCTTGCGCATTTTGCAGTTCATTGTTTGGCGCGCTTTTCGAGCCTGCTCCATTGTAGTCCCCAGGCGCCAGGCTTGGATGGGTTTCGATGGGAAACATGGGCGCATCACCTTGGGGAGCCGTAAAATGGAATAGGCATGAAGAAGGCTTTCCACTCCCTCGGGGGGCTGTTTGTCCGCAGTGCTACGGCGCTGGGGAGGGACGTGCTGCGCCTGGAGCTGTCCCCTTCGGACAACGAAGCCCGCGATTTCCTCAAGCATCTTCACCGCCTGGAGGATTCCGACAGCTTCGTGGTGGAAGTTCCTATGGACATGCTGGAGAGCATGACCTCCCCGGAAGAGTTCGGCTCCCGGGAGCACAAGATCGCCATGTTGCAGGGCAACTGCATCAACCTGAAGATTTCTGTCTCGAACGACCACCAGGATATCGAGGTTCTGGATACTTCCCCCGACCTTTCCTACATCATGGCGGGGAACGAAAAGACGGGGTTCCGTCCCACGACACGGTTTAACCGGCTTTTCCGGAAATGTGTCGCTGACCTGGCTGGCGGCTTCGTTTTCAACCACGTTCGCAGCTTCTTCCGCGACAATCACGGTTTCCTCCTCCCACACGAGGGGGAGAAGCCCCTCAAGCCTTACCAGAAAGATTTGGTGCGAATCCTTTCTCCCTACAGCCAGTCTTTCTGCCGGACGGCCGAGGAATCCCGGGAGCTGGGACATGCCTCATTCGATGGCGATTTCCTGACCATTGAGCAACGGCTGGGCTCCTTGTCGGGCGTTTCGGAGGCGGAGCGCACGTTTGCCGGCGCCCAGCCCAACAGCCCGGTTTATGGAAAAGTAACGCTGACTGACATCGTGGGGCTTCCAGCGGAAAGCCGCTGGATGAATGCGGTTGGCGAGAATCTTGACCGCGCGTTGGGACAGAGTCAGCGCCTGGATTATGCGGTGACTTCGCTGGACAGTTATGCCCGGAGCAAGTTGCCCCTGCGCATCGCCGCCAACATGGAAAAGCGGCTGGGCCATCCCATCTCGGAGGCGCAAAAAGTCGAGGTCAAGGAACTGTTTGAACAGTTCATGGCCGGTCTGATGGAGAAGAGCGCCCAAAAGCTGCGGCCGCTTGCGGAGTTTTGCGAGGCGGTCGGTTCGCAACGCCGCTCGATGCCACAGCACGGTCTGGC
>CAIQQM010000137.1 GCA_903873945.1 uncultured Verrucomicrobiota bacterium | reverse complement strand
TCTTGCCCGGCAAACCCGACCCACGCCATGCGGTAGTCGCATCGCTCGACGATGAGCCGGCAGATGTTTTTGAGCAAATCCGCTTCGTTCGTGGCGCGCACCAGTTCCTGGTTGCAGTCGCTGATCATTCGCAGCGCCCGGTTGGTCTCGCGCAGTTTCTCCGCCGCCTGCTTGCGTTCGGTGATATCTCTTACGATGCCGAGGACTGCCGGCCCCAGAGGGAGGCGCACTAACTTCTGTGTCACTTCCACCGGGAAGGTGCTGCCGTCCTTGCGCAGCTGGTGGCTTTCAAATGTGAAAACCTCGCCTGCAAGGATCTTGCCCCACACATCCTGTTTTCCAGCTCGGACCGCTTCAGGATCGATATCCGCAACAGTCTTGGAAAGCAGCTCCTCGCGGGTATAGCCGAGGTTCTGGCATGCCTTTTGGTTTACGTCCAATATCCGGCCGGTCTCATCGCGCAAGATGATGGCGTCGACGGCCTGTTCCATAATGGCGCGATACCGTTGTTCGCTCTCCTGCAACACTTTCGTTGCCGCCCGTTCCAGCGTCTGATCACGGAACACCAGCACCACGCCGTCGATCTCGTTTTCCTCATCCTGAATGGGCGCGCCGCTGTCGGCAATGGGCCGCTCGACGCCGCCTTTGGCCACCAGCACGGTGTGATTCGCCAGGCCCACTACCTTGCCCTCGCGCAGCACCTTTTCGACCGGATTTTCAACCGCCTGGCGCGTGTCTTCGTTGATGATGTGGAATACTTCCTCAAGGCGTTTGCCGCTGGCTTCCTCATTAGTCCAGCCGGTCAGCGTCTCCGCCACCGGGTTGATCAGTTCCACCCGGCCCCGGGTGTCCGTGGCAATAACCGCATCGCCAATGCTCTTGAGGGTGACCGCATGGCGCCGCGTGCCCGCCAGCCGGGCGGCCTCGGCCTTTCGGCGCTCGGCAACCACTGCCGCCAGTAACAACGACGGAACCGCCATGATGGCCAGGAACAATTGCATGACAACCACGTCATCCAGCACGCCGGGACTGAAGGAAAAACTTGGAACCCGGCCCGTCACGACGAACGAAATAATCGTCGCCGTCATGAGAAGCATGGCCGTGGTCACCCCGCGCGCTCCGAAACGCAAGGCTGCCCACAGCAGGAATGGAAAGGTCGCATAAGGCAGAAACACGGCGAACAGCTTGTGCTGGGACAGATTATTGAAGAGGGCGAAGTTCGCCAACACCAGCAGAACGAGCAGCGCCGACCATTCAAGAATCCGTTGCCGATTCCATACCTGCCGCTGGTTCCTGGCCCAGGCGGCCCAGGCTAGAATGAAGGGTGTCACCAGCAAATTGCCGACACCATCGGGGATTGCCCACTTTTGCCATGAGTTCCAGAACGAGTGCGTTCCGGGCAGAAGCTCGGATGCCCCCGCCGCCACCAGCGACGTGAGGGCATTGCTCAGCAGGACCGACAGCGCCAGCCAGCCGACCACATCGCGAACCCGCCGGAACGCGAGCGGTTCGCCCACGAAACGAATCAACAGCCAGGCGCTCAGCACCGCATCGCCTGCCAATGACAACGAATAAAGGGCGCTGACAAGGAACGGCGTGCCGGCGAGATGTTCCGCAATGAAATCCGTGATAAAGAGAACGCCAACCAGCCAGGGCCTCAAGTCGCGCCGCGTGAGCAGGACGGCTGAAAGAAAAATGCCGCTTGCCGGCCAGATGGCCGCAATGCCTTCCGGCCGGAAAGCGAGGAACAGGCTGAACCCGGCGACGACAAAATAGACGAGCGCAATGGTTGCAACCCAAAGAACATTTCGCGCCGGTGAATGGTGGGACGGAAAAAGCAGCCCGCGGCCGGCTTCAGCATTCATAGGACGCTCCTGTCATGTTAAGAGTTGAACCCCTGACACTGGTCATTGTCAATGCGCAACAATAATGAGAATAACGGAGAATAATGCAGCAAGATCAATGCCCCAATCGTCGTTTAAACCATAATTTATCCGGTAGCGGCAGGCATCCCTGCCGCCAAGCCTTTTGGTCCAATTCTCTCCAGGCTTTCCGCCTCCGGATCTGCCTCCTCAATCCGTGTTTAATCTGTCGGGAGGCCGACCTTCGGCTTCAATCTGTGGCTGAAATTCCGTTCCCTCTTTCTGTGCCATCTGTGGCTAATTCCGTCTGTGACGGGAAGTCGAACTTCGACTCGGTGAAATCTGTGCAATCTGTGGCTAAATTCCCGTTCCACATCTGTGGTCAGGCCCTCTGGCTTCAATCCGCAATCCGCATTCCGCAATCCGAAATAGAAGATTCCGTGTTCCATCCGTGGCTAAGTTCCCTTTCCCCGCCTGTTGCCATTCCATCCGCCTTTAGCGTTTTTCACCCCCTGTCACGATTTGATGTCGCGCGCCTGAAAAGCCGCCGCCCCCACCAGGAACGTTGTCAGGTTAAACGCCAGCAAAACGCAAAGGGATTCCGCCATCCGTTCCCACGGTATCGGCTGGGCATAGACAAAATGCCAGGTGCGAAAATGATACGTTAACAGCCATTCGTGATATCGCTCGAAGAACGGGATGTTTTCCATCACGAGGCTTATGAAAAGGAGCGAGAGGGACAGAATCGTGGCCGCGGCGGGCTTCATGTTAAAGCAGGAAAACATAAACGCCAATCCCAGGGCGGTGCTGGCGTTGACGGCGATGAATACGTGGGAAAACAGGTAAAGCCTGAACCCGTCGTCGGCGCTTAAGACGTTAAAAAGGCCGGGCGCGAAAACGAACATGCCGCGCCACGGAAACCAGATCCGGGCGAACGCCAGCGCCGTGCCTCCCAGAACCAGCACCAGCACGGCGGAAAAAATCACGCCCGCCAGCCATTTGACGAACAGCAGCCGGAACCGCGAAATCGGCCGGGACAAAATCATTCGCAAGGTTCCCTCTTCGGCCTCTTTCGCCACCAGGTCGCCCCCCACCAGCGCCGCATACAGCGGCATCAAAAGGATCACCTGCGGAAGCAGCATGACCACCGCCACCGTGAGCGCCGAGATGTACTCCTGCGCCAGATAGCCATTCCCGGCGAGCAGGTTTTCCATCTCCCTTTGCCAGCGGGTGAAGCGGAAGAGCAAAACCATGGCGAGTTGAGCCAGGACAAAGGCGCCAAAACCGATATACGTCCGCTTCTTGCCAAACAGCTTCCACAACTCATTTCTCAAATGGAGATGGAACATTGCTTAAGCAGTTGTGGGTTGCGTGAAGGGCGCAACGCCCCCGCGTTGATCGTTCATAAGGCCCAGGTAGAAGCTCTCCAGCGTTTCCTCTGCCGGCGCGATTTCGTAAACCGGCATCCCCCGTTCGACCAGCAGCCGGACCACCTGGTCCGCCCCTACCCCCTGCCCCAGCGCGATCAATTGCCCGTCGCGTTGCTCCGTGACCAGTTGCGCCTGCCGCAGCTCGCCCATGGCCAGATCGAAATCCCCCGTCCTGAGCCGGACCCATTTCCGGCGTTGCCTCGTCTCGGCCAGCGTGCCCTCGAACACCATCCGCCCCTGGTTCAGGACCGCGATGCGGGTGCAGAGCTGTTCGACCTCGTTCAGGTAATGGGACGAAAGCAGGATGGTTAGCTTTAACTCGCCATGCAGACGCAGGATCGTCTGGCGCATCTCATGGATGCCCTCCGGGTCAAGCCCGTCGCCCGGTTCATCCAGGATCAGCAGCTCCGGCCCCGGCAACAGGGCCTGCGCCAGGGCCAGGCGCGCCCGCATCCCGTGGGAATAGCTCCGGACGACGGAACGCTCCCGACCCGCCAGCCCGACCCATTCGAGCACCTCTTCAATTCGCCTGCGCCGTGTCGGGGCGGTGTAGGAGCTGAGGATTTCCAGGTTCCTGAGACCGCTGAGATAGTCGTAAAAAGCGGGAGTTTCGAAGATCGCCCCGACCTTTTGCAGCGCCTGGCGGCGATGGGCCGTCACGTCGAACCCGCAGATTCTGACCTCGCCGGCTGTAGGCCAGACCTGGCCCAGCATGATGCCAATGGCGGTGCTCTTGCCGGCCCCGTTGTGGCCGAGCAATCCGTAGATCTCGCCCGCCGGCACCCGCAACGTCAGGTCGTCCAGCGCCGAACGCTTGCCGAATCTCTTGCTGATGTTCTTGAGTTGAATCACTGGCTTCCGCTAATGGTGCCTTCGATCGCAAGGAGATTCCTGATGTGACCGTCCGCGTACAGGAAGTTCTGCCCTTTGCCCTCGCCCCGCGCCGCATGGAACTTCTCTTTGTCGAACATCAGCGGGATTTGATGGGGATCAAAGTTCATTCCCAACACGCTCAGGTGATCCGCATCCTGCCCGTTGAGCAGGCTGTTCCATGAATAGCTGGACCCGGTGCTGGCAAAAAGTTGCTGGTTATCCGATGGGCAGCGCAGCACGTTCACGCTGCCCAGATAATCGGCAAGCACATGGTCCGGGCTGGACAATGCGTTGGTGGCGGTCGGCGAGTTGTCGCGCATTATGGGCAGCAGGTTGTTGTTGTCCTGCACGTAGAGCTGCAGCGCGACGCCGATTTGATGGAGGTTGCTCAGGCATGCCGTGGCCCGCCCCGCTTCCTTTGACCGGATCACCGCCGGAAGCAGCAGCGCCGCCAGCATCGCGATGATGGCAATGACCACCAGGAGCTCAATCAAGGTAAATGCCCGCCTGCTCTCGAACAGCGACCGCCGTAAACCGCAAGCCCCGCCTGTGGCGGCTCTTGTCTTTCGCGACCGGGAATTCGGCTTGCTCGTCATCTTCCTCGGAAAGCCCTTCCGCTTTCCATCACGCGTTGCAACTCCTCCAGGACCGGGGCCAGTTCCGCTTTTGTCTGCGCCGAGCTCTGGCTGTAAAAGGTCTTGAGCCCGATGGTTCTTACCTTGGCCTGAAGATCTTCGCTGAGGACGGGCGGCGCATTGGTGCCGGCCGGGCCTCCCCCGCCGCGCGTTTGCGGCTGGTCGCGCGCTTCCCTTAGCCGGCGCATCGCGTCATCCACTGTCTTGCGCCGTTTGTCCTCGGGCAACTGCTCGAACGCCGTCAGCATCTGCTTGAAACCTGTGGGCATCGTCGCCTCGATAAACGCCCCCTTCTCCGCCTCGGTCATCTGCTCAAACCAGCCCGAGGTCGTTCGCTCCAGCCGCACGCGCCGCCTTTCCTCGGCCGACAGCGCATTGAGCATGTCCGCCAGCCTCTTCAATGCCTGCGCCCGCGCCTCTCCCGTCAGCTTGCTCAAGTCCGTCGCTTGGACGTAGGCGCTCACCTTCTCCGCCGTCACCCTCGTGTTCCGGGCGATCCGATAGCCCGTCATCGCCATCCCCCAGATCGCCAGCACCGCCAGACCGGAATAAAACACTGGCCGCCACCGATGATTCAACATGCCCTCAGTGTATGCTGCACAGCGCTCTTCGCCACGAAAATATCGGCCCGCTCTGCCACTTCAAAACCGTTCGATTTCAGTTGCCCCTTGCTTTTCGCCATTGTATCGTCGTATTGTAACCTACAATAAAAATACATATTTGACCTTGCTAGTTTGGCAAGCTTGGTGTTAGGGTGTGGGTGGTTATTAATTAATGCCTGTTACGACGTGATGATCTCAAAACTGACATCGCCCCGCTCCCGGTTCGACGTTTGGATGTTGGATGTCTCGAAGCTCACCCTCGATTCCCAACCTCTCCATTGCCTCCACCCCTCCAACTCCCACGTCGCAACAAATCTAAAAACGGACCGATTTCGGTCAGTTTTGGTCCGATTCATGTCCCGTTTCAAATTTGACATGGTAAAGTTCCAAACCCGCCTGACCAAGACCGCGCATGGTGCGCAAGAACCTTATTTAAAGCTACTTGCACATTATTTGCCATGAATGTTAACCAATATTTTATAAATTCCGGTAAAGTTTTGGTAAAGTTTTTTCCCGGCCAAATCCATTCTCACTCCCGCGATTCTTGCAAGGGCATGTTTCATGCTCTCTTACAAATGATAGCAGGAACTGCCTGAGTATCGTTGCGCATTGACGGTTGGCCTCGGTTTTTGCCGCCAAAAACTTGCACAGGGCCCTTTTAACTGCTAGGATAACAAAATCGTCAGTGAAAATGCCGGTTTTGGAACAACAGAAACAAACAGTCCGCCAGCCTAAAGCAACACCCCCCCGTGAAACACCTCACTCGTAGCTCACTCGTCCGAAATCTATTCCCCGTCTTCGTCAGCGTTTTCGCCCTCCTGTTCGGCGTTCAACAGGCTAGCGCGTTGCTGGGCACTACCAATCTGGGCACCACCAATCTGCAGATGCAGTTGGGGAATCTCACCGGTGCGACCGCCGACACCAATAATCACAACCATTATCTGATTCAGCGCCCGGTCGAAACCATTGATTACAGCGATGTCAATGGCCAGCCCAACTGGGCCAGTTGGGATTACACTTCGGATGACAGCGGAAGCAGTGGGCGTGGTAACTTCTCTGTGGACACGAGCCTGCCGCCGAACTTCAAGCAAATCCCCACCAGCACCTACGGCACCATCAATGGCCAGAGCTATGACCGTGGCCATATGTGCCCGTCGGCGGATCGCACGGTTACCGTGGCTACCAACGACATGGTTTTCATCATGTCGAACATCATCCCGCAGGCCTCCTCCATGAATGAGGGCGTCTGGGCGACCATCGAGAACTATTGCCGCGATACACTTGCGGCGGCTGGAAACGAGTTGCTGATCATGTGCGGGCCGTACAATTTCAGCGCGGGTACGGCCGACTCCGGTCTCGTCACCCTCTCTTCAAACAATTGGAAGATCATTGTGGTGGTTCCTTTGGGCGACGGCACGGCCCTCAGCCGCATCACCAACTCCGATCCCAACTCCATCCGTGTGATTGCCTTGGAAATTCCAAACTTTGACGGAACGACGAGTACTGGATGGCAGAGTCTTTACGGCACTTCCGTTAAAAAGATCCAGGCTGATACCGGCTACAACTTTTTCAGCGCGTTGCCGAACAATCTCGCCTGGGTCCTGCGAAGCAAAGTTGACGGCCAGACCTCCGCCGCCCCGGGCTCCATCACGTTCTCCCCGTCAAGCGGCGCCGTGAGTTCCAGCGTCACCATCACCGGCACGGCTCTGGATACGGTCACAAACGTCACGTTCAATGGCACTATCGCCTCCTATAACATTGATTCCCCCACCCAAATCACCGCCACTGTTCCCGCCGGCGCGACCTCCGGCTCGATCACCGTCATGGGACTCGGCGGTAACGCCACCAGCGCTTCCAGCTTCACCGTGGCCGGCGCCAATCCCGACCTCACGATCTCCAAGACCCACACCGGCAATTTCGTCCAGGGCGACACGGGCGATACCTACACCATTATTGTTACCAATATCGGTGGCTCGGCTTCCAGCGGTACGGTGACCGTTACCGACACGCTCCCCTCCGGTCTGACCGCCACCGGCATCACCGGCACCGGCTGGACCCCGAACCTCGGCACTCTCACTTGCACGCGGTCCGATGCCCTCGCCGCTGGCTCGACCTATCCGCCCATTACCCTGACAGTGAATGTTGCCGGCAACGCCCCGGCCAGTGTGACGAATAGTGTCACGGTCTCCGGTGGCGGTGAAAGCATCACGTCCAATAATACTGCCACCGATCCGACAACGATCATCACTGCTTCGGCGCCGACGGTCACAACGACCGCAGCTACAGGGGTGGGCACAACCACGGCGACTTTGAACGGCACCGTCAATCCCAACGGGCTTTCCACCTGGGCCCAGTTCCAATACGGCCTGACCACCAGCTACGGCTTGACCAACGTGGTTTCCGGCCCCCTCATCGGCGCATCGGCACAGCCCGTGAGCGCGAGCCTGATCGGGCTGACTGCCGGGATGACCTATCACTTCCGCGTCAGCGCCACGAACTCTCTCGGCACGGCTAACGGGTCTGACCTGACATTCACCACCACCGCCCTGGTTCCGGACCTGGCGATTACCAAGAGCCACAGCGGCAACTTCACCCAGGGCGACACAGGCGACACCTACACGATCATTGTGACGAACGTTGGCAACGCCGCTTCCAGCGGCACGGTAACGGTCACCGACACGCTGCCGACGGGCCTCACGGCCACCGCGATCAACGGCACCGGCTGGACCACAGACCTTCCCAGCCTCACCGCCACGCGCTCGGATGCCCTGGCCGCCGGTGCGGCTTATCAGGCCATCACCATCACGGTCAGCGTGGCCACGAATGCCGTCTCCAGTGTCACGAACACGGCCACGGTTTCCGGTGGTGGTGAAAGCGTCACGTCCAATGACACCGCCAGCGACCCGACCACCATCAATGTTGCTGCAGGCGGTCTGCCCTACAGCGGCGTTCTGGCGGGTTGGGATGTAAGTCTGCAGTCGAGCTTCGGCACCTCGCCTCTAACAGCCTCCACAAATGCCCCCAACCTCACGGTTGGCGGGTTGACACGCGGTTCAGGCGTTACAACTTCAGGGAGTGGGGCGGCACGAGGGTGGGGTGGCACTGGTTTCACAAGTGGAAATGAGGCGGCGGCCATTACCGCAAACCAATTTGCCACGTTCAGCATTACAGCCAATACGGGTTACAAAGTGTCCTTGACCAATATCAGCCGGCTGGATTACCGGCGGTCAAGCACTGGTGCGTCAAGCGGTGAATTGCAGTATCAGGTGGGTTCGGGCGCGTTTGTTGATATCACGGCCCTTTCCTACAGTTCAACCGCCAGCAGTGGGGCGTCTTTGGGACCGATCGATTTGTCCGGAATCACGGCCCTGCAAAACATCAGCGCCGGTACAACTGTAACGTTCCGAATCGTCAACTGGGGTGCCAGCGGCTCGGGCGGCACGTGGTATATCTTCGACATGGCCGTCTCGACTGCCGACGATCTCGAGGTGCAAGGTACAGTTTCGTCTGTCAGCAGTTCCTCCACACCCGATCTCACGATCTCCAAGAGCCACACCGGCAATTTCACCCAGGGCGACACGGGTGACACCTACACGATCGTCGTTACGAACATCGGCACCGCGGCTTCCAGCGGCACCGTCACCGTGACCGACACGCTTCCCGCCGGGCTGACCGCCACAGGCATCACCGGCACCGGTTGGACTCCGAACCTGGGCACGCTGACCTGCACGCGGTCGGACGCTTTGACTGTCGGTGCCACCTATCCGCCCATCACCGTCACTGTCAGCGTCGCGACCAATGCGGCTTCCAG
>CAIQQM010000136.1 GCA_903873945.1 uncultured Verrucomicrobiota bacterium | reverse complement strand
TCGTGTTGCTTCGGCAAGCGTGTGTCGGTCCAAAATATCCGCTTGGCGCGTGATGGAGGTATTCAAGGCGAAGCGGCTGGACGCCAGCGAGGGGCACTGAGCCAGGCTCAGCCTGTATCGTGAGGCGGGATGGCCTGCTTGTAATTCCAGGGGAACCATTGGGTCGGATGTTCCCGCGCTTCCTTGGCATGGCGCTGCAGGGCGTTGAGATAGTCCAGGGGGTTGGCGGCACAGAGCCGGCAGGTGTGGATCAAGCTCATGAACAGGTCGCCCAGCCGGGCGCCGTTTTGGGTTTTGTAGCCCAGCGAGTTTTTCCGGTGGAGGATCGCCATTTTCAAGGCGCGTTCGCAGATGTTATGCCGACTGCCCGATTATGCCGCGTGACCGCCTAGAACCTCGAAGTTTCCTCGAAAACTCGGGGATCCGTTGATTGCCGACGCGGCATAATTCAGAGGCTCTCCAGAAAGGCTATCAGCCGATCGTTTGGCCGATAACGTTTAGGTGTTGTCTTGGTATCGGTGGTCCGAGCCAGCGCTTTTTCCTTCATCGTCATATCTGCATGGAGATACATTTGAGTCGTCTCAATGGACTCGTGCCCCAACCAAAGGGCGATCACGGTAATGTCAACCCCGTGTTGGAGAAGGCTCATGGCGAGGGTGTGGCGCATAGTGTGAGGAGTCACCTTTTTCTTTTGAAGAGAGAGGCACGTTCTTGCTGCCGTCCTTATGTGCCGGACTACTAAGCGTTGAAGCGCGTCCGAACTCATCGCATTTCCCTTGGCTGTGGGGAAAATCGGTGTGGTTGGCCCCAGTGGTTGCTCGTCGATCCAATCCGATAGCCGTGTAGCGAGATTTGATCGCAATGGCGTGCATCGGGTTTTCCGCCCTTTTCCAAGGCATTTGATATGCGCCCCGATGCCTAACTCGACGTCCTGTCGACGTAGCCTGATCAGTTCCGAGTTGCGCAACCCAGTTTGCACCGCAACTTGTAGCAGCAGTTGATCACGCCGCCCCAGCCAAGTCGTAGTGTCTGGGGCTTTCAAAAGCGCGGCGGTTTCCTCCTCGCTGAGAAACTGCACGGGGCCTCTTTCAAATCGCTTCGATGGGATCGCCAGAACACGTTGGCAGTGACTGGCGAGGGCGGGCTCGTTGACGGAAACGTACCCGAAGAAAGCGTGTATTGCGCTCAAACGATTGTTGCGAGTGCGAGCGCTGTTGCGGCGATCTCGCTCAAGGTGTTGGAGGAAAGCCGACACGAACTTGGCGTCCAGATCCTCCACCCGAAGATCGCTGGCTTGCCGGCGGCACTGCTTGGTAGCAAATTTCAACAGCAGCCGGAAGGTGTCTCGGTAACTGGCCACTGTGTGCTGGCTGGCGTCCAGTTGTCCAAGCAAGCGGTCCGTAAAGAACTGCTGGAGGTGCTTCGCGAGGTTGGCAACACTCATCGTCGGCCTCCTTGCGTTGCGGCCAACTGGAACTTCGTGGCCAGTTCGAGCAGTTCCGGAACGGCTTCGATGTACCAATACGTGCATGCCACCGACGAGTGTCCCAAATAGGTGGCCAACTTCGGTATCTGAAGCGGGACGTTGCTTCCGGTGCGATACCACTCTACGAGGCGCTTGGTCGCGAAGGTGTGACGCAAGTCCTGAAGTCGCGGACCTCGGCCGTATCGCTTCCCTCCGGGGCCTTTCCTCAAGCCGCAAGATCGGGAGATTTGGCAAAACCACCTCCGCACGACACCAAGATTTAGGGCTGTGCCACGATCCGAAACAAAGAAGGCTGAACTGCACGGATGGGGGAAGATGCGATTGCGTTCTCGGGTATATTTCTCCAGCGCCGTGATGACCGACTTGTGAACAGGCACGAGTCGGGACTTGCCAAACTTCGACTCTCGAATAACCAGAACTCCAGTCTGCAAGTCAACATCCCGATTTTCCAATGACGCGGCTTCTCCGGGACGCAACCCCGAAGCCGCAAGCAGACCCGTTAAGGTGCTCAGAGTCAGCCCCTTCATCCCTGGGCGGGATTTTAGAGTGGTCGCCGCTGCCATCAACCGAGCGATCTCCTGATCACTGTAGATATGTGGCTTGCTGCGGTGGTGCCGCACATTCAACAGTCGTGGAGGCGGGACCTGATGACGAGGCTCAATGACACTCAGCCAGCGAGCAAACTGACGAACCATCGACAGCTTTCGGGCCCAGGTAGCACGCTGAGCATTCTTGGATTGCTGGGACCATTCCAACGCCAGCGGTATCGTAATGAACTTCGCCGCTTTACGGCCCAGGAACTTAATGAACCCGCTCAAGGTTTTGGCGGGTTCTTGGAGCTGAGTGCCCAGTGCCCGTCGTGCGGCTATGTATTGACTCAAATGGTCCTGTAACGATTTCATCGCACACCTCCTTGTGCAGGCCATGGGCGGGCTACTTCCTGGAGCGTCCTCATATCGATCTTCGCATAAATCTCCGTGCTGGTTTGAGCCTGATGGCGAAGCACTTCCGAGATTTCCCGAAGGTTGGCACCCTGTTGCAGCATCTTGCTGGCAAGGGTGTGGCGAAAGAGATGGGCAGCGATTTGCATCGGCCGCTCAACTCCTGCCTCGGTCATCGCCCGGCGGACGACATGACCAATGCTGGCCGGACCGGTTAGAGGGACGCGTGGGGCAATCGTGCGCAAGAAAACTCGTCGCGTCGGTCGAATGCCGCGGTCCAGACGCAGATAACTCGCAATGGCGGCACCGACCTCACGGGGCAGCGGCATCAGATCCTGCCGGTTTCCTTTGCCTCGGATGACAATCTCGCCTGTCCTCCAGCGGACGTCGCCGAGTTGGAGCGAAAGGACTTCACTCGACCGTAGTCCAAGTCTCGCCAGCAGAAGCAGGATGGCATAGTCACGCCGACCTGTGGCCGTGTCTCGATCGGGCGCTTCGAGCACCTGGCTCACTTCCTCCGGGGTCAGCTTCTTGGGAATATCCGGCTGGGTCCACCGGCGCACCGTTGGAATCGCCGCCGTAAGATCGTTAGGGATCTCATCTCGGGCATGGAGAAAGCGCAAAAGCGAACGTAGGCTCGTGGCCAGCAGTCGGACACACTCGCTGGATCGAGCTTGCGCACGTTCCAACAGAAAGGCCCGAAGGATGGAAGCATTTAACCGACGAACCGACCTGATGCCACGCTCCTCCTCCAAATAGTGGAGCAGTTCCTTAGCCACCGGCAAATAGACCTTAAGCGAAAGCTCTGCCAACCCCTTTTCATTACGGAGGAAATCCGCGTAACGCTCGATTAGCGCAGAGCTAACAGTCTCCAGAGGCTTGGGAGGACAAGTCGTGATAACGTGAAGACGTCGCAAGTAGTCCAGGAATCCGAACAGGGCGCGAGACGCAACGCTACGCCTGCTTCTGTGGCCCTGGGGTGACTTTGTCAGGAACTCGCTGATCTCCGATTCAGTAAGTTCGGGGGAGGTGCGCTTTCGGCGGCGTCGCCAGCTTATGAACCGCTCAAGAGTCACTCGTTTGGCGGAGAGTGTATTCCGAGCGTAGCCAGCGGCCTTGAGATCGGCAATGAAGACCGCCATGTGCGCTTGGATAACATCGAGGGAAGGATGAATGCTGCCAATGATTTTTAGTTTCATCAGGTAATCTCTCTCTCTCTCCGGCGAAAACGAGCCGGAGAAGTGAGATCACTCGGATTATGCCGCGTCGGCAATCAACGGATCCCCGAGTTTTCGAGGAAACTTCGAGGTTCTAGGCGGTCACGCGGCATAATCGTGCAGTCGGCATAACGTCGCTTATGCCGCGCGCGGCATAACAGATGTTGTTATCCAGGGGCGCGCCGGCCTGGCGCAAGAACAGGGTCAAGGCCGTCCAGTGGTTGAGCATGTAGTTGAAGGCCTGCCCCAGCCCGGAGTTAGGTTCCACGCATTTCTGCTCCAACTGCTGGCGCATCCATTGTCGCAGGTCGTCCATAACTTTCTGGCTGTGCTCCTGGTGGAACCGCAGCCGGGCTTGGGGCGAGAGGTTCAACTCTTTGGCCTGCGCATCGTATCGGTAAACTTCCCCCAGTCTTTCGAGCACGTGCTGGCACTGGGCGGGGAAGTTCTGGGCCAGGTCCACGAACTGTCTTCTTCCATGGCTGAGGCAATTGGCCAAAAGGGTCTGGAACTCTTTGGGAATGTTGCGCGAGAGCGCGTCGCACATCTGGATGGGCGGTGAGGCCTCTTTGGCGCGACGCGCCAGCAACTGGTTCAGGTTTTCGCCGGCGTGATGGTGCCCGGTAACGAACAGGGCGATGCGATGGTCCGCCACCTCCGAGAGCAGGCTGGTGGTGAAAATGCCGGTGCGCTCTTTGCCCTCCGTGGCGGCGTCGGTTTCCTTGGCCAGGCTCTGCACCCGCATGGTCGTGTCGTCATTGTGGATCAAATGGCCTTGGGCCGCCAGGGTGATCAAGGCCTCCTGCACCGGCTCCAGTGCCTTGCCTGCTTTGGCCATGAGTTCCCATTGCGTGGAGGCGGGCATTCGAACGCCCAGGTCGTTCTGCATCTTGTCCAGCCGGTAATGGGGCAGGCCGCCGCCAAAACGCAAGTAGCCCAGCATGGGGCCGACGTTGGGATCGTACTTTTCCCGGCCCGCCTCCGGCGGTGCCGGTGCCGTGAAGGTTTTGCCGCAGAGGGCGCAGCGCAGCTTCTCCAGATTGAAGCGGGTCGCGGCAAACAGGGACTGGGCGGTAATGCGCACGATCTGTGCGGGCCGCTTCAGGAGGTAGAGTTTGCCTTGCTTGCAGTCCGGACACCGATCGCCCGGACGGAGTTGGGGGTGGGACACTTGGACCGGTTTGGCGCCGGGGTAGTCGGCAGCCGCCCTCCGGCCATGGCCTTTGCGCTTGGGTGGAGGCGCGGCCGCGGCGGCGTTCGGGCAACCGATGGGCAGTGGCTGGGCAAAGATCTGGCTAGTTTTCTCGGTCTTGGCTCCGAAGATCATCCGCCCCAACCGGCCGATGGTGGTCTCCTTGGCTTCGATGGCACCCATGAGCCATTGGAGGGTGTGCAGTAGTTTCTCAACCAACTGGTAGGTCTCGGCCGGCAACAACGTCGCCAGCTTCGCCAGCAACTCCTCCATCTGGACCGAACTCAGACTGACGATCTGGGGAGCAGTGCCTTTAGCCATAGCTCAGAACGCCAAGGTGGTGGCGGAAGTCGGCTCGCAACGGGTAAACCCACAGCTCCTTGAGCGAGCGATTAGGCTCTTTGGTGCGCGCATCCTTGCCCCGCCCGGTGCTCAAGCCCAGATAAATCCAGTTGGCTGCCCGGTAGCAGGTGCTCCGAAACCGTTCCGGTTCGATGAAGGTCTCCAGCAGGTAAATCGGATGTTGGTAGAGCGCTTGCCAATCGGCCGCAATCCGACGCGCCACGGCGGCTAAGACATGGCTGGCCAGCCGCGGCACTCGCACCCAAGGTGCGATTAAGAATCGCGTGTTATAGGCTAGCAGGTGAATGTTGGCTCCCCGCTGTGCCGGCGACCACCCAATGAAACGATCGCGCGGTCCCAGGTGCCGCGGCGCCGACGACCACGCCAGGCAAGCCACCGGCTGGCCCCGCCCATATACCAGGTATTTCAGATGCTCCCCGACGGGCCTGGTATATCCCAGGTAATGGTGGCTTTGGAGCAGCCCATCAAAGAGCCCTTCCTGCGGGGTGCGGCGCACCAGCCGGATTTCCAAGGGACCCAACTGGCCCAAAGAACATTCCAGCGGCACCGGCTCCAGCCCCAAACCCAGCTGGGACTGCCGCTCCGGCTGGCAGGTCCAGACCGCTCGGCCATGCACGACCGCGTTGTTGGGCGGCGACACCCGCTTGGCCGGCAGTTCAAGGTGACCCGCCCGGTGCAACTCCAGCATCAGGCTCCGGGCAACCATGTCGCGCGGTTGCCCATTGGGCTGCACCCAGTTCCAGGCTTGGCACAGCTTGGCCGAGAGCCGCCGCCGGCTCAAACCCGGATGAGCGGCGATTAATTGCCGGATCGATTCGATCTGGGCCGCGCTGTAGTTGCACCCGCGATAACGAAATAGGCTCTGCACGAACCCCAGAATAAAGGGCCCGGCTCTGGAACGCACGCTCTTAGTACAACTTTTTTTCCGCAGGCGGCTTTACCCCACCGACCCAATCGCACGCCACATCGGCGCCGCTTGGGCCCGGCTCGGATCACCATTCCACAGCAACATCTGCAGCTCATGCACACCGAGCCTCAAGGCCGGTTGCTGGCCCAGGCTGGGCCACCAATTAAAGCGCCCCGCCGAAAGCCGTTTCTGCGCCAGCCAAAAACCCTGGCCATCATACACCAGCAGTTTAATGGCTTTGCGTCGTCGGTTCGAAAAGACGAACAGAGCGCCCGCTAAAGGATCCTCGGCCAGCCTTTGTCGGCAGACCGCCACCAGCCCGTCTATGCCCTTGCGGAAGTCCACCGGCTCCACCGCCAGCAGCAAGCGCATTTGCGGGGTCAGTTGGATCACGGCCGATGCCTCCACAGCCCTTGGGCCACGGCCAGCACGGTGGTAGCCTCAGCGCAACCCAGCCGCACCGTCAGCTTGGCCCCGCGCCGATCCTCCAGCTCAATGCTGCATGGCACCCCGACCGGCCACGGAGGCACCGCCACTTCCACGAAACCCGCAGAGGGTTTGCCAGCCGGCACCGGTGCCCTCCCGGCCAGAGTGCGCTGCCGGAGCGCAGCGTAATTGAGACGTAGGGCTCGGGCCACCGGATTCACACCGTGCGATTGGGCCAAGCCTCCAATCAGCCGCCACAGATTCTCAGGAATCGCTTCTCGGTGCCGCCGCCGTTGCCGCCAAGCCTCCAGGGCCGGTTGCACTTCTGCCAAGCCGACCGCCAAGGTGAGGTCGGGCGATGCTGCTATCTTCGCTGCCATAATCTGGCAGCAAGACTACTCCGGTGGCCACAATCGGGCACGCATCGTTGCCGAAGCAACAC
>CAIQQM010000135.1 GCA_903873945.1 uncultured Verrucomicrobiota bacterium | reverse complement strand
TCTTGTGCGGCAGGCCGCGCAAAAGACCGACGCCAAGCAGACGAATAAAAACCTGCTGCTTTCGGAAGAGGCAACCATCGACACCAAGCCCCAGCTGGAGATATACGCCGACGACGTCAAGTGCACCCATGGAGCGACCGTCGGGCAGTTGAGCGACGAAGCGGTCTTCTACCTGCGCACCCGCGGGATCGGCGAACAAACCGCCCGCCACATGCTGATTCACGCCTTTGCCGGAGAGATTATCGAGCGCATCCGTCACCAGCCCGCGCGTGAGGAATTGAACCAGCTCGTCTGGGACAGGCTGGAAGCAAATCCGCACGTGGGCGCGACCCAGTGAACTCCAACCGTGTTTGACGAACTCAACGATCTCTATCAGCAGGTCATTCTCGACCACTGCAAACACCCGCGCAACTTCCGCGAGCTGGACCATCCCACCTGCTCCGCTCAAGGCCACAACCCGCTCTGCGGCGATCAGCTTAAAGTCTTTCTCTCTCTCGACGGGGACGTGATCAAAGAAATCAGCTTTCTCGGCTCCGGCTGTTGTATCTCCAAAGCCTCCGCCTCGCTCCTGACCGAAAGCCTTAAAGGCAAAAAGAAGGCCGATGTGCAGCAGATATTTGACCGGGTCCACGAAATGGTTATGACCGGCCGCGTGACTGGCGATGTCGGCAAGCTGGCCGTGTTTGCCGGTGTGCACAAATTCCCCGCCCGCGTCAAATGCGCCATTCTCGCCTGGCACGCTGTCATGGCCGCCCTCAAAGGCGATGGCCAACCGGTGAGCACTGAAAATCAGGGCGCGTAATCTTTGGGGATGCACTGGCGGCGTTTTCCCATCTCACCCTGGCAATGCCAGCGACAATTCCGGGCGACAATAATTCTCCGATCGGCTATCTTTTCGTAGTTTATGAATAACGATGCTCCAGTCTCATTAACTCGGGACGTAGAGGCTGCCATTATTCCGGCCGGCACAAAAGTCACTCTCCAAAAGGGTCAGTCCGCTTACATCACCCAGTCCCTTGGCGGCAGTTACACAGTCATCGTTAACGGGAACATGTTCCGCATCGAAGGGCAGGATGCGGACGCCCTGGGATTGGAAGCGGCGTCCAAGCCGGTCATCACTGGCGAACCCGTGACCCAGGAACGGCTGGAGAAGGAAATCTGGAACCAACTGCGCTCCTGTTACGACCCGGAAATCCCGGTCAATATCGTTGACCTCGGCCTGATTTACGACTGTCATATCGTCCCGACAGCGCCCGGCAGCCACCGGGTTGACGTTAAAATGACCCTCACCGCGCCGGGCTGCGGCATGGGCCCAATGCTCGCCCAGGATGTGCAGAATCGGTTGCTCAACCTTGAGGGCATCGATGATGTCGCTGTCGAATTGGTCTGGGACCCGCCTTGGAACCAGGGCATGATGTCCGAAGCCGCCAGGCTACAACTGGGCTTGCTCTGATCCGGGCCGAAACGATTGAATGAGATGAAGACTGACGCAACTGCGCCACCTCAGAAGAAGAAGGCGGTCGATTGGGTGACCATTCGCGCCGATTTTCCGATCCTTGACCAGGAAGTGCACGGCCAGCCGCTTATTTATTTCGACAACGCCGCCACGACCCAGAAACCGCGCGCGGTGCTCGACGCCTTGCGCCGTTATTATGAACGCGACAACGCCAATGTCCACCGGGGCATCCACGAACTGAGCAACCGCGCCACCGCTGCCTTCGAAGCCGCCCGGGTCCGCGCCGCTGCGTTCGTCAATGCCCGCAGCGCCCAGGAAATCATCTTCACCCGGGGGACCACGGAGAGCATCAACCTTGTCGCTCAAGCCTGGGGTTCCCACAACGTCAAAGCGGGCAACCGGATCCTGCTCACGGAGATGGAGCATCATAGCAACATCGTTCCGTGGCAGTTGCTGGCCGAACGCACGGGCGCAAAGCTCGTTTATTTGCCTGTCACCGGCGATATCGGTTTGCTGGATTTGAGCCACTTCGACCAATGGCTGGCCGAGGGGACGAAGCTTTTCGCGATGACCCATATCTCGAATTCCCTCGGCACAATCAATCCTGTTTCCGAACTCTGCGCCCGGGCCCGCAACCTGGGCATTACCACTCTCGTGGATGCCGCCCAGAGCGCCGGCCATCGGCCGCTTGATGTTCAGGAGATTGGGTGTGATTTCCTTGCTTTTTCCGGCCACAAGATGTGCGGCCCGACAGGCATCGGGGTTCTTTACGGCCGCCAGGAAGTGCTCGAAGAAATGCCTCCCTATCAAGGCGGCGGCGAAATGATCCTGAACGTCGATCTTCAGCAAAGCACTTGGAAACACGCCCCGCACAAGTTCGAAGCCGGCACGCCTGATATTTCTGGCGCCGTTGGACTGCACGCAGCGATGGATTACCTCGATGCGATCGGCCGGCATAAAATCGCGGCGCACGATCAGGAACTCGGCGCCTATGCCTACGCAAAGGTTTCACGGCTCAAGGGAGGCATCAGGCTTTTCGGACCGCACATCGGGCGCGCGGGATTGGTCAGCTTCCTCTTGAAAGATGTCCACGCTCACGACGTGGTAACTGTCGCCGACCAGCGGGGCGTTGCCCTGCGCGGCGGACACCACTGCAACCAGCCACTCATGCGCAAACTAGGTGTCGAATCCACCGCTCGCGCAAGTTTCTATTTTTACAACACCACGACCGAGATCGATCGTTTTTCGGAAGTCCTTGGTGAAATCCAGAACTTTTTTGGCGGATGACCCCGTCGTGCCATTGTTGATTTGCGCATACCGGCGCCCTCGGCTATATTACCCGGGTTATGAGATCCCTTGTTGCGAGTTTATTGCTTTTCGCCATAGCCCTGCCCGCCATGGCCGCGGACAAGGCTGCTCTGGATTACCGCATTCGCATGCTGTCTCTGAAGTTTGAGACCATGCAATCCAAGCCGGACAAGCGCATCCCGACCAACCAACTCAGCAAAGCCAAAGGCATCCTTTTGCTCGACCGCACCAAGGCTGGCTTTCTCTTCGCCTACCAAGGCGGCAGCGGTGTGGCGATGGTCAGAGACCAGAAATCCGGAGATTGGAGCGCGCCGGCATTCTTCACCGCGACTGAGGCCAGCCTCGGCCTGCAAATCGGCGGGCAACAGTCATTTGTTGTTGTTCTGCTCATGAACACCAATGCTGTGTTGATGCTGGCCGAATCCTCGTTTACGTTCGGCGGCGAGGCAAGCGGCACCGCCGGCAACGTCAGTGGCGGCGCGGAGGGCACCATCCCGAACGACAGGCCCTTAGAACTAGTTTATAGCGACACCGAGGGCCTCTTTGGCGGTGTGGCTGTAAAAGGCGGGGCCGTCTCGCCCGACACCGATGCCAATCTCGTCTATTATGGCCAATACCTCACAGCCCGGGAAATTCTCTTCGGCAACAAGGTGAAACCGTCCGATGTAGCCGCTGATTTAATCCGCACAATCTCCCGGTTTTCCAAGTAACCGCGGAAGGCTCGGACGCCACTTGCTGTCTTTACTTTCAGCGCAAAATAACTAAGGCTGCCAGCCGTACAGATGCCCCCCGAGCCAAAAATCAATGTTGCCGGCTGGTCGCCGACTTCCTGGCAGGCAAAGCCCGCCGCCCAGCAACCAGTTTATCCGGAGCCGAACGATTTGCCGGCGACTTTGCGGCAGCTCGCCAAACTCCCGCCCCTGGTCACCAGTTGGGAAATCGAGAACCTGAAACATCAGCTCGCCGAGGCCAC
>CAIQQM010000134.1 GCA_903873945.1 uncultured Verrucomicrobiota bacterium | reverse complement strand
TTCAGGTCGGTAGGGCCGCTAGGCGTTGGCAGGTCCTGGTCGGCGTTCGTTGGCAGCGGTTCCAGTGTCGGGTTGCTGCATTCTATTTCCATCGCGTTAGTTTGCCGGTGCAGTTCTGGCGTGCGTGCGGTTGTCCTCCTCAGTTCCGTCCTCGTCTCCCGTGGTGGCAGCCGCTCGTCTGGCGTTGGCTCGTTCTCAGCGGTTGGCAGCGTTAGCCTCTCACTCACCATCCACATCAAACCGCACGGGTTCGGTTTCGGGCGACGCATGCCGCCAGCCAGGCTCCGGCATAGGAACACGCCACCGCGACGCCGGCCAAAACCACCGCGGTCAACTTCGCCGCCGGGTTGTTGTGTTCGAGGGCCAAACAAAGAACAGTGCTCAGTAACACCATAAAGTTCAGGCACAAAATGATTGGCCAGTCCTTGCGCAGGGCGGCGACATGGCCGCGCGACAGGAAAAGCTGCGTGCAAAGGGCGAAGGCCCCCACCCCGATATACATGGCCGGCTCCCCAAAACTTTCACCCAGGAAAAACAGAAGAAAGAGTGAGACAAAGCCGAGCAGAATCGCGACGAGCCAGCGGGACAAAAGTCGGCGGCGCTCAGTGTTCGCGGCCGGCAGTGGAGAAGTGTGGTCATTCATAATGATCCTTGTGGTTGATGTTTCCGTTTTTTGTTCACAACCAAAAGTAACACCCACCACCCAACAGGGATAATTGATAAAGTTTAAAGTCACATTGATGAAAACGATGACAACGAAATCCTCCCACACTAGTGGCAAACCCTGAACGCCTGTCGAAATGACGAAGCGTTTGACCAACCCAGAAACCAACTGACAACAAATTGCTTTCTGGCGCGCCCGCTCGTACTTGGCGCTGCACGGGCGACGGACACCGCGCTCACAACCAACGCTGATCACAACCAGAGCCTCGCATGTCGAACGCCAACTCCCGCGCCCAACCTTTTACATCCGTTCGTGAGTCCCACCCGCTCCGGCGCTTGCGGCCCTTCGGGTGCCCCGGCCTCGATGACTCGCCGGGGCAGAGAATTGAGGTTCGAACGGTTTTTTCTCCTGCGCCTGGGCCCAATCCTCGCGCGAAGGAATCTGCGGTAGCAGTTTCCAGAAGTTTATCAGGTGCTGATACTCGTCGGCCTCGGACTGCAATGCCGCCTGCACTTGGTGAATCTTTTCCTCGGTGTCGGCCGCTTTGATCCGTGCTTCCAATTGCTGCCGGGTCAATCTCCGGCCGGTTCGGGGGTCCACCAGCCGGAAGCGCGGATCGTCCAGATAGCGCCTGGCCTCTTCTGTGTTCAACGAAACCGTTTGCTCGCCCCCCCTGGAACAGTTTCTGCGCCAGTTCGTCGTTGGCCCGATTGCCGGTGGCGTTCAAATCGAATTCCCGCATAGGTGGAGCCTGGGGGGAGCCTTTGGCTGCCGCCGATCCGCTGCCGGTAGGAAATACCGGTTCCAGGCAGGCCCACAGAAGTATAAGCGCCGCGTGGTCCGAGGGGGACATGCGCGCCGCGCACGCCGGCGGAGAGGGAGACCCCGCTGCCGCTGAGGTTCAAACAGAGCCCCGGCAGGATACCGATGCGACGACTGAAGCGGAAACCCATGTTTTATTTTGGTCTGTCGAGTTCCCGGCCAGTCTAAACAGCTGTTTTCCTCCTTTTCCATCGGCGTCAGTCCGTGGCGTCCAGCATTTGCCCATGCGCGGGCTCTGGGGTTGCGCTCCGGGCGTGTTCACCCTTGCCTTGGGTGTTACCATGATGATGGAAAGGACCTGAAATTGGCGAAACGGTTGGAACCGTGCGGCTAGCCGCGCCGACCCCGTTCCAGCGTCAGCCCGATAATGCCCGCTTGCTCTTGCCGGTGGACCAAAGCGAGCACCGATGCGACGTTCGGCTGCCCAGGGGCATATCCACCGCTTCAAGCCGAGCTTCCATCCGGACACAGTGCTGAGGGTGGTGTAAAGACATCCAGTGAGGCTGTTCTGAGTTTGAAATCGCTTGCGATATGAACCGTTCGACGGTATGATCCGCTAGTGATTTATGACTGATCCTGTCAGCGCTGGTCGCCGCAGTGGTGCCGCGCGCGCTTTTATAGATGCCCGGCTGGCACTCGGGGTGGTGGCGTTCTCACTGGAGGATCTCACCAAGGAGAGCGGACTTTCACCTACCGCAGCAAAGCGGCAGCTGCTGCGGCTGAGCAGCTGGGTGGTCAAGATATCTAGGAAGCACCAGTTTTACCTGGTCGTCAGTCCAGAGCACCGGATAATGGGAACACCCCCTGCTAACTGGTGGCTAGACGACTATTTCAAGTGGTTGGGGCGCCCCTATTACCTGGCCCTCCAATCCGCGGCCGAAGCCTACGGGTCGGAACCGCAGGCGTTGCAGGTGACCCAGGTAATGACCGACTCCCCAAGGCGAAACATCTCGCTGGGCCGACAGCGGATCCGGTTCTTCCTCAAGAAAACGGTCGCGCGAACGCCCACGCAGCCGCTGGCGCATGCCACTGCGCCCCTCCAGGTTAGCACGCCTGCGGCCACCGTGCTTGATCTAGTCCGCTACGCCTCGCGCATCGGTGGCCTTGATCGTGCCGTGGAAACCCTGCTGCCGCTTGTGCCCCGAATAACCGTGCCTGAGCTTAGGCAGGCCCTTGAGGCTGAGGATGAGCCCGCCCTGGGGCAGCGACTGGGCTACGTGCTCGAACTGGCCGGACACGAGAAGCTCGCCCGCGCCGTGGACGCCTGGCTGCCCGCGCACCCGCTATGGACACCGCTCGTGCCGGCCAAGGTGGACCGGGAGAGTCTGCCTGCCATCTCGCGATGGCGGCTCATCCAGAACGCCAAGCTGCGGATATGACCCCACTCACCCGCCGCGATGTGCTCGCACATCAGGCCCACGTCCCCTGGCCCAAGCTCCGGCAGGTCGAACAGGATTTACTCTTGTGCCGCTCCATGTGTGCGCTGTTCAATGACAAGTTCCTGCATGGCCAGATCGCCATGCGCGGCGGCACTCTGCTGCACAAGGTCCACCTCGCGCCCCCCGCCCGCTACAGCGAAGACATCGACTTGGTGGTGTTTGGAAACCGCCCCGAGGAGCACATCCGGCTGGCCATCGAACGGGTGTTGGCTGATGTCTTGGGACGCCCCACGCAATCGCTATGGGACTGGGTGCTAATGGCGCTGCGCAACGCCAGCAAGCCTTCCCGGCTGCTGCGGATTACTTACACCCTCCAGCCTGTCAGCCTGCCGGGGCCGCCGCTGAACATAAAGATTGAGGCCAACGTCACCGAGCGAACGCCGCACCGCGCAATCCAGGAAATTCCGTTTGCGTTCCCCTTCCAAGGCAAGAGCATCGAAACCCGGCTCAACGGCTACGACCTCCACGAGATGCTGGGCACTAAGCTGCGAGCCTTGTTCCAACGCGAGGCGGGCCGCGATCTCTTCGACTTGTTCTGGGCACTAACCAAGAGCTCCCCACCGGCGGATCCCGCCGCCATCATAGAATCGTTCCTGTTCTACGTGCGGCAAGAGGGCGGTGTAGCTGGCCGGGCAGAATTCGTCGACTTACTGCAGGTACGCCTCAAAAATCGAGGTTTTTGCGCGGACATGGAGCAATTGCTTCGGGCCGGGATCGTCTACGATCCGCAGGAGGCAGGCAGGTACGTTCAGGCCCATCTGCTGAATCTGCTGCCTCGCTAGCTGAGCCCCGGGATGCTGTCTACGCGGTTCCGGTGGCTTCAGCTCAAAGCGGGGCCTGGAGCACCCCTCGTTATCGGAACGCGCGGCCTCGGCCAATCACCGCACCGAGACGATGTGATATTTTACAGTCGAACCGCCAATCTTGGCCGTCCAGCGCTGGCCCGATCTTCTGCCCATCAAGTTTTGGCCCAGAGGCGATTGGGGCGTGATCACCATGATCTGCTTGCGCTGGTGTTCGATTTCCAGGCCGCCGTTCTTCGGCCCGATAAAATAGGTTGAACGCATGCCGTCTGTATCCAGTTCCACGAGCGCGGTCAGATCAATTGGCTCACCGGGGGCGAAATCCTTGATGGCCAGCGCTTCATAGACGGTGATGGAATCGAGGATTTCCTTGGCCTTTCGTGCCTGACCACCCGCGAGGTAGGCCGCTTCGAGTCCGCGGGTGTCGTATTTGCTTTCCGCCTTGTTGCTCTCGTGCGTGGCCTCCTCATGAGATGCACGGGCGGCCTTTTCCAAAACGCCCAGGCTGTCGGTCAGGCTGGCAACAATCTGCCTTAACAAGAGGGTTTTCTTCATATCGCGCCGATGCATCAAGTTAGGATTCTAAACCAAATCCCTCCGGCGGAGCCAACAGATTACTCCGAATCAATGGATCAGGCGGGCCGCTGCGTATGCCAGTTTGAAGAAAAACCTGTACAGCGTACCGCCCGCGAAGCCACCCATAACCGCCACGTCACCGAACAATGCCATCTTCAACTCCAGCGCTGCCGGCCAGTTCGGCATTTCCTGGATGCAGAACGACTCCAGGACAGAGGGCACCGGCACGCCCGCCGCCCCCCACCGGCATCACCTGCACCAGCCTCACCGGCACCTTAATCGGCGGCGGCGACGAGAATCTCAGCACCTTCAGCTTCGCCGGTGGCACCAGTCGCAACTCAACCTACACTCTCAGCCTGGCTGCAATTACCAGCAAAACCTTGCCGGCGGCAGGACGCAGCAGCCGAAGAGTCGAAGCGTCTGTGCTAAATCGAATAACAAAAGGAGTCCGCCGCATTACCGTGTTCATCCAACTCCAAGACATTCCACGCAGGCTTTCCATTCGTGGGAAGCCAGTTCATCTTCGGCCCCTCGCCCTTCCTCCAGTGCGGCGGAACACCGCCGTACACAGACTCCAACGTGAAGCCACCGCTGCTAAGATGGTAACCACTACTGTTAGCATCGCCACGGACATCAACAAATTCGCCTTGACCTTCCACGTAGACACCCCACGGGTTGTCACGAGTCGGCTTGAGTGGGTCGTCCGCACTCATCGCATAAATCTGGGCCGCATCCGCAGTGACCACAATCGGCTGAA
>CAIQQM010000133.1 GCA_903873945.1 uncultured Verrucomicrobiota bacterium | reverse complement strand
TACCTCCAGATTATGGAAGCCAGCGGGGGGCTGAGGGTTGAGAGCAGGAGGGAGCTGATGGAGGGGAGGTCCGCGGCGACGGCGGGAAGGCGGGAAGGGTGGCGGGATGGTTGAGGGCAGGGCGGTCCATGACTTTTAAGGGAATCCAAATCAGGTATACAGCCACGGGAGTTGGCGGTGGCGAATGACTTCTTCCCGGCGAATCGCGAGGGCGAGCGGGCGGTTCATGCTCAAAGCGGCCACCGTTGCACGAATAGTCCTTCCTGCCCCGCTTGCGACAGCCCGCAATACTCGCAGCGATCTTCCGCCCGCCGGATAACCTGGCGGCGCGCATCGTGAAGGGGTCGGGTAACAGTTTAGCTCGTATTCGGGAGCCTGGCTGTCCCGGCTCAATATCTCAACAGCGGAGCGGGGGGCGCGGTCTGCTACGGAGCGGCTGGCGGTAGAGGGCAGCTTGAGCTTGCGCCGTGTTTTTGGTGAGCAGCACCAGAAAAAACTCCTGAGGTTTTTTGCCTTGTCGGCGAGCGGTTTCAAACAAGCTGCGTAAAACGCTGTGGTTTTCTAAGCCCTTTTCAGAGCGCGTGCCTTGGACGACTTTTCGCATGATGACCAGCGGACGCAGGCTGCGCTCGGCTTGATTATTAGTGGGCGGAACGTGCGGGCGGCGGAAGCAGGTGAACAGGAGTTCCTGCTCCGGCCCCAATAGCCGTTTGCGAAACGTCTCGGCCTTGGCGTATCGCAAGGCCGTGGCGCACAAAGCGCGCAACTCTCGGCGCAGCCCTTGCCCCTGGCGCTTGGCCGCTTTGGCTCGCCACCGGCCCCGGCAGAGGCGGTGGTGAGCTTGGCAGGCGGTGCGGACCCAGCCTTGAATGTTCTGGCAGAACTGGCGAGCGGCGCCGTCAGCCGCCTTGCCTTTGAGCAAGGCCAGTTCCTGCTCCAATTCTTTGGCCTTGGTTTTGATATGGGCCAGGCAGGATTGCCGGTCTTTGGGATGAACGCCGTTATAGGAGGCGTAGGCGTCGGCGACCAGGGTGCCAGGGAAGCGCTCGCCAAAAACAGCTTGGGCGGCCTCGGTGGAGCGGTGCGGGTCTAGGTGGAAGAAAGCCAAATCGGGATTGCCGGCATACCACGCCCAATAGGGCTTGCCCTCATGCCGCCAGGAGGTTTCATCGGCATGCGCCACGGACAGGGCGCGGATCTTCTGGCGCAGATCTTCGTAAAGCGGCAAGCCCCGCCGCACGGCCTGGCGTTCGAAGCCGTAAGCACTGGCGGGCACGAACTTCAGTCCGAAGAAATCGCTGAAAAACAGGCTGATTTTACGATCGGGAACATTCAACTGGTAACGCAGGTAAGCGGCGGCGGCTTTGGCCGCCGGACCGATGTAGCTGCCCGGCATTTCTCCGGGTCCGGCCAGCCACACCTTTTTGTCGCAGCGCGCGCAGTAAGCTTGTTGGTGTTGGAAGCAGGTGACGAGGGTGCGGGGTTCCAGCGCGATGTCTTCCTGCACATGCTCATGAACTTGCTCCACCGGCTGCAGCTCGGGGCTCTGGCAGTCCGGACAGCTCTGCGGCGCTGGCACCGCGACCACTTGGTCGATGCGTTTGGGTTTGGCGCGTTGCCAAGGCGGGTGGCCGAATGGAGCGCCGCGTTTCTTTCGCTGGCTCGAAGGGCAGGTCGAGGACTGAGCGGCGGCGGTCCTGCGGCCTTTAAACTGGCGGCGGTGCAGGGCCTGGAGTTGAGCCTGAAGTTGCTGGTTTTGCAGTTCTGCCTCTTTGCGCTGCCGTCGCTCCGCGTCCAATTCCTTGGTGAGTTCTTCCAGTTGATATTCGTAGTGGCATTCGGTGCCGGCGACCTCCTGATACCGATGAAAGACCCAGCCCGTGGACAGCCCTTCCAGATACGGGCACCCATCCCGATAAGGACAACGGAAGTCCTCGGGCAGGTCCTTAAATTCAGGCATGATCAGTCTGGCGGCGGCAATTGGAGCAGGCGCCAGTTAGCCTGCGAGAGCCGCTGGAGGAGTTTGCGGACTTTGAGATGATTGCGCGTCATGGCCCGGACCAGAGGCACTAGTTCCTTGCGCACATATTTGGTGACGGTTTTCTGATCCACTTTGAGGGTCAGATGATAGCCGCGCTGGGAGGGATTCTTGTGAAGGGAGCCCTGCAGGAGATCCAGGGCTTGGTGGATTTGCTGTTGGAGTTGCACTTTGCGGAAGCGAAGCACTTCGGATTGTTTGCTCATAAGTATGCGTATATACACGCATACTTATAGCCATTCAAATCAGCCCATCAAGCAGTAAACGTCAGAACTCCGATGAAAATGGAGGGGTAGAAGCTAAACTGTTACGAATCTCCTCATCTCATGCCGGTGTCGGTCCTCACTATCGACACTTCCTGTGGGGATTGCCCCGTGTGATTGCCCATTGCGGCTTCGCTTGGACCAGTTGCTGCGGTTGGAAGCGGCGTGGCGACTCGGCTCGCGCCGAAGCGACGTTGTTCCAAGTCCGAGCACATGTTCCATTCAGTTCTTCTTCCGGACAGCGTAACGGACGGCGTCTTCTTTGACATGGAGGCCAATTTCGGGTTTGGGAGGCTGTGGAGGCGGCTCGAGCAGCGGGCGAAGCTTCTGGAGGATTCCCCGCAGCGTTATTAAGGCGTTCATAAGTATGTTGAC
>CAIQQM010000132.1 GCA_903873945.1 uncultured Verrucomicrobiota bacterium | reverse complement strand
GTCATCATTTGACCAACGTGCTGTTTCACGCCCTCAACGCCGCGCTGGTTTTCGCGTTGTTCCAACAGCTGACCGGCGCGACCTGGCGGAGCCTGTTTGTGGCGGCATTGTTCGCCGTTCACCCGATGCGCGTGGAATCGGTCGTCTGGGTCTCTGAACGGAAGGATGTGCTCAGCGGCTTTTTCGGTCTTCTGTCGCTTATTTTTTACGCCCGCTACGCGCAGAAAGTGGCCGGCGGCGAATCTCCCCATCCGGCCTCCAGCTCTCGCCCCTCGACCATCAACTATTCCCTCTCTCTCTTCTTCTTCATCTGCGGTCTGCTGAGCAAGCCGATGCTGGTGACGTTCCCATTCGTCATGTTTCTGCTCGATTACTGGCCCCTTCGCCGCTTCCAGCTTTTGGCCTCCGTCCCATCTGTGGCTAAAAATCCGGGTTTGTGGCGCCTGGTGTTTGAAAAAATCCCGTTCTTTGCCCTCGCGGCGGCCGCGAGTGTCGTGACCTTCGTGGTGCAGAAAACTGGAGGCTCTCTGGCGGGGGGTGAAAACCTGCCCTTCGGCCCACGCTGCGGGAACGTCCTGGTTTCCTACTGCCGCCATCTGGGGAAGATGTTCTGGCCAGAGGGCCTGTCCGTTTTCTATCCGTATCCCGGGCGTTGGCCGATAGCGAAGGTGCTGCTGGCAGGTTTGTTGGTATTGGGCATTTCGGTGCTGTTGATTGTGAATCGGCGGCGCTACCCCTTTTTGTTGATCGGGTGGCTGTGGTTTTGTGGGATGCTGGTGCCGGTGATCGGACTGGTGCAGACGGGCTCACAGGCGATGGCGGATCGGCATACCTATCTTCCATCCCTGGGAATGCTGATGTTCGCGGTCTGGGGCACCTGCGAACTGGCCAGGCGCTGGCGTTATCAGGTGATTGTGTTGTCGGTAGCGGGTTCAGTGGCGGTCCTCCTCTGCCTGGCGTTGACATGCCGGCAGATCGGTTATTGGAAGGACAGTGAAACTCTTTTCCGGCATGCGCTTGAAGTCACGGAGAACAATTACGTCGCGTACTTCAACCTCGGTACCGCCTTCCTTATGAAAGGCCAAATCGATGAGGCCATTCGCCAATTTCAGGAGGCCATTCGCCTCAGACCGGATTATGCTGAGGCTCACAGCAACCTGGGCACCACCCTCGAAAAGAAAGGCCAAATCGACGAGGCCATCATCCAATTCCAGGAAGCCATCCGTCTGAAACCCGAGTACGCCGAGGCCCATAACAACTTCGGCGCCGCCCTTGAGAAGAAAGGCCAAATCGACGAGGCCATCATCCAATTCCAGGAAGCCGTTCGTCTTAAACCGGAGAACGCTAACGCCCGCTACAACCTCGGCACCTTTCTTGGGATGAAAGGCCAAATCGACGAGGCGATCCGCCAATTTCAGGAAGCCCTCCACCTCAAACCGGATTACGCTGACGCTCACGACAATCTCGGCGTCAGCCTGGTCCAGAAAGGCCAAATCGACGAGGCCATCATCCAATTTCAGGAAGCCCTCCGCCTGAAACCGGATGACCCCGAGGTTCACAACAATTTCGGAACCGCCCTTGGCATGAAAGGCCAAACCGAGGAGGCCATTATCCAATTCCGGGAAGCCCTCCGCCTGAAACCGGATCACGCCAACGCCCGGAACAACTTGGGTCTCGCGCTTGGCAGGAAAGGCCAAACCGACTAGCCTATTAGCCAATTTCACGACGCCATTCGCATGAAACCGGGCTATGCCGACGCCTGCAACAACCTCGGCTACAGGTGGGCCGAGCGCGGCGAGAACCTCGAGCAGGCCCGCGCGATGTTGGAAAAGGCCGTCAGGCTGAAGCCGAAGAATGTGGCGTTTCTGGACAGCCTGGGATAGGTGATGTTCAAGCTCAACCGTCCGCGTGAGGCGTTGGGTTATCTGCTCCAGGCCGTTGAGAATTCGAGGAAGCCCGATGCGGCGCTCTGCGACCACCTCGGTGACGTTTACGCCGCGCCCAACCAGCGTAATCAGGCCGCCGAAGCGTGGCGCAAATCGCTCTCAGTCCAGCCGAACCGGCAGATTCAAAAGAAATTTATCCACCCATTGAACCACAGGTCATCCCCCGCGCAGCATCAATGAAGGGGCGGCGCGAGGAGGCGCTCGAGCACGCTCCTACTCTCCTGCGTATTGATCCGAATGGATCCTCGGTGCGAAAATCATGGAATCATTGGAAACGCAGACGAGGTAACCAGGCATGGGACTGGAAGGGCCAGGCGCCACCGGCAAAGCGGTCAAGCTTGTCAAGGTGCCCCTATTCCAGCTACAAAATGGGCCTGCCGACGTCTTAAAGCTGAGCGGCAGTTTGGGGAAGTTGAATATGTGCAGTCCAGCGACGAAACCCGAACTCTCACCAACAATGGCACCTGCCACGGCGATTGGTGGGTCGCGCTTTGACCGTGCGATTGTTCCAGCTCTTGTCCTTGCGCTCTTAGCCGCCGTGGGCGGGTTCTGGTGGATGTGTACCCGCAATGAGGCGATAACTTTCCTGCCCGCCCGAGCCGGAGCTGAGTGGATTATTTATCCCAAGCAAGCTGAGGGCGACACACGCGACACTGTATGCGTCACGGCCCATTTCCGGCACTCGTTCACGTTACCCGCCCTGCCTGCCCGCGCTACTCTGATGGTGTGTGCTTTCAAAGACGCTACCGTTGCCATCAATGGCCGGGAGGTTGGCAATATCCTCAGCTCCAGCCGGAACTGGAAGTTGCCTGCAAGGGCCGAGGTGGCTGGACTGCTCCGGTTGGGGACGAATGAAATCACTGCGTGGGTGACAAATAGCGTTGGCCCGTCCGCGCTTTGGCTGCGCCTGAAGAGCGCCCCACTTTCGCTGGGCACGAGCGAACGCTGGCAGGTGTCGCTCCCTGGAACGGACTGGCAGAGCGCTTGGCATGCCCGTCAACCGATCGAGCTCCAATCGAACAGTTCACTGTATGGCAACATGCGGCTACTGGATGTGCTCAAGTGCGTGTGGCCCGTGGAGGCAGTATTTTGCGCATTGTCTCTGGCATTAGTGGGGGCCACCAACTATTGGCTTCGCCGCAAGCGCTCGCCAGGAACCAGTCTCCCAACGACGACCTCGACGAAGCTGATCTACGGTCTGCTGGTGATTGTGCTGATTGCGCGGGCCGCGCTTTTCATCAATAACGTTCCGCAGCTTCCCCGCTCAATGGGTTTCGACGCTGCAGACCATGAGCAGTACGTCCGCTTCATCCAGGAAAAGCATGCTTTGCCGCTTGCGAATGACGGCTGGGAGATGTTTCAGCCGCCGCTCTACTACATGGCCTCAGCTTTGGTGCTGTCCGGCTGCGGCAGGTCCGTCGGGGACGAGGATGC
>CAIQQM010000131.1 GCA_903873945.1 uncultured Verrucomicrobiota bacterium | reverse complement strand
GAACGGTGTCCATCGGCTGGTGCTATAAGTTCGCATAGAGAAGCTTAAGGCGAGGCACAGCAGTGGCTTCCGCGACTTGATCGCGGATAGACTGACGAATCCAGCGGATGAACTTGACGCTGCGCTGGGTGGCAAACCTGGCTTGAAGAATGAGCGTTGAGATCGGTTTACCAACTTTGGCTCTCGTTGCGACACAGTGTTCAGTTCGCTTGTGGCGACGTTTATCTTCGGAGCGATTCTCGACGCCGTGATGGATCTCCAGAGCTTGTTCGTAAAGCAGAAGTAAATTGTGGGTGAGGGAGAGGAATTGCGCTTGGGTTTCCTTGGCGGTCAGGCTGGTGGCCCAGGCCTTGGTTTCTCCGAGCTTATTCTTAAGCTCATCAAAGACTTTTTCGACGTTCCAGCGGCGGCGATACAATTCGACCAAGACCCCTGGCGGGAGATCCATTTCGTTGCTAAGAAACTCGAAGGCTTTCCCCGAGATGGGATCGACGTAGCAGATCATGCGCAGCGCATGGCCATCGCGTGTCCGGACGCGGATATCCTCGAACACGCCGTGGTTGCGCGGGTCGGTCTTATCCCAACCGGTGCTCTGCTCCCATTCTAGAATCATGTTCTCTTTGACTCGGCTCAGAAAATAGACCGCGCATTCCTGGCGGCAGCGTTTCCAATAGCCGAAATCGATCCCCGCCTTGTCATAAACGATGAGCACTCTCCGGCCTTGGGGCACACCCTGCCGCAAACCTTTGGGTTTAATCCGTTTCAGAGCGCTCATGTCGTGCTCATGCAGTCCCTGCCCGGCGGCCAAGTGCCGTAAGGTGTGAGTGCGTAAATTGAGACTGTAAAAGTGGCCCACCGCCATTTTGGTTCCTTCGTGCCGAGCGTCGTGAGCGGCAGCTTTGTGCCAATGTCCATCGGCAGCAAAGCAATCATAGCCGGCAAGCTCCGGAATCTCTGCCAAACGATCGGGCAGTATTGTATTGGCAGAACCCAGCACAGAGCGATTGACGTCCGCCAGCAAAGCGACACGCCGCTGGCTGTGCAGAGTGGCAAAGTAATTGGACTGCGTCGGGGTGTTCTTCCAGCGGTGCCCATGCTCCTGCAGGAAAGCGCGACCGCTCTCACAGGATTCGAGCACTCGCTGCACTCCGCAATAAACGTAATCCTGGTCCGGAAATTCCGGGCACGGCCACGCGTGCAAACTGCCTGCCGCTAGGCCGAGTAAGGGGTGAAAGAAAGCTTCGTCCACAGTGTTCGATCGATCAGTAATAAGCATTGAGGTCAATTTTTGGCGACCTCCGCCACTGCAAGCTTATTCGCTTTAATTCTTTGCCCATGCCACGCCGTTTTTAATTCAATAAGACCATCGCAGAACCCTCCCATACCCGACGCGCGGGATGCGCCACCCCGCCTCGCCAATCACTTTCCTATGCCTCCCATTCCGGTTGCATCAATAGACACCGTTCCTCTGAATGGCACCGCTGCCTTGGAACGTTGGGCTGAGGGCAACATTGCCGCTGGCCAATATAAACCTGGTAATGCGGTCGTTCAGCGTGACCGTTGCGCCGTTCTGCCGGAAGAGGCCTATGCCGGTGTTGGTGGCCGTCCCCGTCTCGGCGTAATTGCCGGCGGTAAACTGAATCGTGGCACCCGCAGCGGTGTTGTAAGTTCCCCCGATAT
>CAIQQM010000130.1 GCA_903873945.1 uncultured Verrucomicrobiota bacterium | reverse complement strand
GCAGTTGCTCGGCCGGTTCCGGGCCGAAATGCAGAATGCGTCCAAGCAAACCAACTCGACCGTTTACCTGAACGTGGTCGAGACGTTCGAGGCGCTCAACGTGCCGGCCAAAGGGTTCGACGCGGTCACCAAGGGGGTGCTCAGCAAGCGCAGCAACCAGGAAAGCGCCAGCGCGCCCATCTACATCCGCACCCGCTGGCTGCTCGCCGGCGACCGCTATCTGTTGTCGCGCGTGGAGGAGATCCGGCCGGGAGACTACTACGAGCTGTTCCTGGCCGAAAAGGAACGGCTGAAGAAACTCTCCAAACCGGAACTGGAGCGCGAGCTGGGCGTGCGCAAGAACCAGGAAATCCCGTTGCCCAACCGTAACCATCTATTTTAGCCAAAAAAAGGAAACCGTGAAAAAACCCGCTCCTTTCATCCTCTCACTCCTCGCTGCCGGGACCGTGCTGGCCGGCGACCCGTTCTCGGGCCCGGACGCGAACCAATCCGGCCTCGCCGACGGCGTGCGGCTGTCCGCTCGCGTTGTGGAGAACGTGTATCTGATGCCCGAGCAGATCACCAAGCTCATCTTCCCCAAAGCGGTGGAAGAAGTCAGCGTCAACACGCAAGTCATCAACATCGGCCGCAACCCGCCGGACAGCAAAGAGTACTACCTCCTGCTTTCCCCGAAAGTCGCCCAGGGGGACGTGGACATGCACGTTGTCCTGGAGGGCAAGACCTACACGTTCCGGCTGATCGTCGGCCGGGACAAAGTCAATTACCGGAAGACCTACACGGCCGAGGGAGGCGGCTCCGGCCGCAGCTTGCGCAAGGTGCCGCCGCTGGCGCCCACCGAGATTAACACGACGCGCCTCATTCACATCATCAACCAGAGCATGCGGGACCCGAATTACGCGAGCGTGGTGGCCAAGGACATCGGCAGCAGCCCCCAAGGGGCCACGTATTTATGGAACGGCGCCGAGGTGGTCCTGCAGAGCGCCTGGCACTATTACCCGCAAGATGTGGTCATCCTGCAGGTGGAAGTTCATAACCCCACCAGCCGGGCCGTTTATCTGTCCGCAACCCAGCTCGAGCCCTTCATCGCCAACACCACGTTCCACTATCTTTTGACGCAGCAAGGCACCAAAGTGCTGCTGCCGGGACAGACCGACATCAAATACATCTTCCTTCAGGGCTGCGGCATTGACATCGAAGGCGCCCGCTTCGAATTGCGGCTGCCAGCCACCGGGACGCAGTTAAACGCGCAACCCCAGCAGAACCCGTGAACAGCATTTTCTCACTCACGAGAACCAATGCCCAAGGCAAACCGGCCTTGGGGTTCGGGGTGATCTTGATTGCCATGGGCGCCGTTATCCTCGGCGGGCTCTATGTGCTCCATGTGATTCGCCTGCCCCAGAAAAAGGATCCTACCGTCAAAGTGGTCACGCCCAGCAGCCAGAGCACGCGCCGAGGGGCGGGGTCCCCCGTTGAGCAGCCCTTGCTGTTGAAAGATGAGCTGCCTGAAACCCACCGCCGCCCCGGCAAGAGCCTGGAGGGCCTTTATCAGAAGTACGAACAGGAACAGGCCACCAACCAGGCCGCAGCCGCCAACGCCGAGAAGAGGACCAAGCCCGCAGCAACGGGATTGGAGGACTGGATACCCAGGGTCGATCCCAAGCACATGCCGGCGCTTCACAGCCCCAATGGAAAGCCGACCACGAACCCCGTTCGCCACGGCACCATCGAGGACAGCAGCGCCAGCTCGAAAGCGGATCAGGAGACTTACCACTACGTCGACCAGCTCTTGCTCTTCACCAATGTTCCGGCAGCCGCCAAAGCCAAGAAGACCGGCTACGAGGTCAAGAAATTCCTTCCGCGCGGACAGAAGATTCCCGTCATCCTCCTGAGCAAAATCAACACCTCCGTAGGCTCAATGCCGGTCGAAATGGCCGTGGCCAAAGACGTGGAGTTTAACGGGAGGCTCCAACTGCCGTTCGGGTGGCACCTGATGGGCACCGCCAATCAAGGCCCCAACCACAAGGTCAACGTCCGAGTCAATACCATCATCG
>CAIQQM010000129.1 GCA_903873945.1 uncultured Verrucomicrobiota bacterium | reverse complement strand
TCCATCTCTGCCTTGGTCATTTGCACCACGCAGCGGATTAACGAACCCTGGTCTCGCTTTTCCGGCAGTTCACGGCGGCCGGCCTGATCGAACATCAGCGTCCCCCGGGTAGTGCAGATGCGCGCACAGTCGCAAAGGGCGAGCACCAGCTTTTCCCCGACGTCGAAGCGGCCGCGTTTCGTTGGATCCGCCTTCTTGTCTGATTCCTTGAACAGTGTGTAGGCGTGGGCCAAGTCGCTGAATCCATTTGGTGCGTTGTCCTCGACGATGAGCAAGGTCCTGCCGCGCGCCGCCGGCTTCAAAGTGACTTCAACCTGGGTGGCGCCTGGCGCGTCCCATGCGTTTTGGATCAGCTCCAACATGGCAAACGCCTTGCCGCGGCGGCCAAGGACTTTGGCCAGGCCATCTTTATCCACTGTAAACCAGTCCCTCATGCTCTTGTTTTGTTCACTTGTGTTTGGCTTGTGCCCCGAACACCGCCGGAGCTTTTGGGTGAAAGAGTTTCTGCTAGCTCCTGCCTATAATCACGCACGGTATCGTCTGGCTTCCCACCTTCTCGTGCGCGCTCAGCCGGTGGTAGCCCTCGAGCAAATCCCAGCCTCGGCGCCGGCAGATGAGCGGCGGCAAGGGATGCCCTTTCCCCAGGACCTGGCGGTAACACTCCACTTTGACGGGTATTTCATAACTGCCCTGCAGGTTGTGCCGCAGGTATTCGAACGGTATCCACCGCCAGCGGAAAAGCCGGTTGCGTTCGAGGGTGTTCAGGCTCCCCGGACAAGTAATCTCGTTCGCTTCGTAATACGAAATTGCCCATTCTTTCAGTGCGGCCGCCCCGGTCTTTTCATTGAGGTCCCCAAAAGCAGGTTCGCCCGGTTTTGGGCCGAGGACGCCCTTGGCCATCAGGCATGCAGCCAGCTCCGCAAGAGGCAAACGGAGCAGTTGACGGGTTCTCCGGGCGAAGGCGTGCTCATCAATCGGCTGGCGGCTACGGAAGCGTTCCTGGCTGTGGGTGCCCTGCCCGAAGTACCCGAGCGATTTCAGCTTGAGCCGCATTTCCCGCTCGATCAGGCGGATGATGTAGTGGAGGTTTGCTCCGCCATCCAGCGTCCCATCGTGAACGAGAACATAAGCCCCGTCGTCCCGATAGAAGCGGATTGTTTCGTCAGCCGTTGGTCTCATGTCGGTCTTGCAGCGCCTTCAAGGCCCCAGCCTCCCCATAGGCCTCAAGCAAGTAAATGAGCTGGCTGGCCCGCCCTCCATTGTTGATCCGGGCAGCCTGTTCTTCCGCCGTGGTGATCAGGCGATCCTGCTGCTTTTCTTCGGAAACCTGATTCAGCCTCAGGTTGCCTGTCTGAGCCGTTTCATGGATGACTTCGTCCAGGTCTTCCTGCGCGATCTTGAGTCTCTCGCACTCCTTTTCGATGCGGGCGAGCGCCTCCTTCAGGTCATGAGCGAGAAATGCTTCGACCTGCTTGCGCCGCGGTTCACTCCTAAACGGGTGTCCCTCGTTCAAACATTCGCCCGACGCTGCAAACAGGTCCCAAAAGCGATTCCTCCCGTCGTTTTGTTGAACGACGTCGACCGTCCCGAAGCCGAGGATGCGGTAACTGGCGACTGTGGTCATTGGGAAGCTTGTTTCACGGCCTTATAATGGGGGTATGAATAAAACGCTGCTGAACATCCTCAAGGCCTGCGCCAAAAAGCTGCGGTCCATGCTCGGTGTGCTGAGCCGCGTGGCTTAAGTTGGAATCCGCCCGAGTGATCTTTTCCTTTTCCATTGTTCAGCGAAGCTATTCATCGTGGTTGCACGATTGGAGGCTGGGCTAGCTAGGCGAAGGCGAGTTGCGTCTCCCGCTGCCGTTGCACCTCCTCCGCAGGCTGCGGGATATGAACGCTGATCTTGTAGCTGTCTGTGCTGTAACCCTCGAACAGTTTCTTTCCGTGACCCGGTCTCGCGTACTGGCGCCTGGGCGGCTCGTGCCATTCCAGCCTTGCGCCATGCCGCTCGATGATCCTGG
>CAIQQM010000128.1 GCA_903873945.1 uncultured Verrucomicrobiota bacterium | reverse complement strand
GAAATCTGTGCTTATGCGAGGCCGACGTTTGGCCTGTGGCTAATTCTTTCCGTGCCTTTCTCTGGAATCTGTGGCTAATTCCGCGTCAGTGAGATCTGTGGTTAATCTTGGGAAGCCGAGCATCGGCTTTAATCAGTGGCTAGTTTCTTGTCGGTCGCGTTTTCCGGTATGGCTGATGGCAGCAATGCTGTTGTTGGTGACGATACTGGCCTACCAGCCGGTTTGGCACGCCGGTTTCATCTGGGATGATGATCGCTTCCTAGTGGATAACCGCTTGATCAAGGCTGGGGACGGGCTGTACCGGTTCTGGTGTACAACCGAGGCACCGGATTATTTCCCGATGACCTCCACGACCTTATGGTTGGAATGGCGGCTCTGGGGTAATAACCCCCTGGGCTACCACTTGGTCAACGTGCTGTTGCACGCGGCGAGTTCGGTGCTGTTGTGGCGGGTACTGGCGAGGCTGAAGATTCCAGGGGCACGGCTGGCTGCAATGATCTTCGCCCTGCACCCGGTCAACGTGGAATCAGTGGCCTGGATTACCGAGCGGAAGAATACACTGGCGATGTTTTTCTATGCCTGGACGCTGCTCTGGTATCTACGCTTCGAGAACACCAGGCGGCGGCGATGGTACTGGCTCGGCGCCGGGGCATTTGTGCTGGCGTTGCTAAGCAAGGCGGCGGTGGCACCCCTGCCCTTTGTGTTGCTGGGTCTGGTTTGGTGGCGCCGGGGACGGATTGAGCGACGGGACGTGTGGCGCACCCTTCCGTTTTTCGCGATGGCCGGGCTGCTGAGCTTGATCACGGTTTGGTTTCAATCCCATCGGGCGATCGGTTCTGAAATTGTGCGGGCGGACAGTTTCTGGGCGCGCCTGGCGGGGGCGGGCTGGGCGGTTTGGTTCTATCTTTACAAGGCGCTGTGGCCGGTGAACCTGAGTTTTGTGTATCCGAGGTGGGCCGTTGATGCGTCGAAACCGCTGTCGTATCTGCCGGGACTGCTGACCGTGGCGGGTTTGGTCGTGTGCTGGCATTACCGGCGGCATTGGGGCAGGCCGGCGTTATTGGGGCTGGGCTACTTTGGAGTGATGCTGCTGCCGGTGATCGGATTTCTGGACATCTACTTCATGCGCTACTCGCTGGTAGCCGACCACTGGCAATATTTCTCGATCCTGGGCCCCATCGTCCTGGTGGCCGCCGCCCTGGCTGGCGCATGGGAACGATTGGGGAGAACGAACCCGTGCCTGGGAGTTGCGCTGGGCGGTGTGGTATTATTGGTGCTGGGCGTGTTGACTTGGAAGCAGTCGCAGATCTATGCGGATCAAGAAAGGTTGTGGCAGGATACACTCGCCAAAAATCCCGCCTGCTGGCTGGCCCACGACAATCTCGGCGCCACCCTCGTCAATAAAGGCCAAATCGACGAGGCGATCCGCCAGTTCAAGGAAGCCATCCGCCTCAAACCCGATTACGCCGAAGCCCACAACAACCTCGGCGCCGTCCTTGACAAGAAAGGCCAAATCGACGAGGCAATCCGCCAGTATGAGGAAGCGATCCGCCTGAGACCGTATTACGTCGAAGCCCACTACAACCTCGGCACCATCCTTGACAACAAAGGCCAAACCGAGGAGGCGATCCGCGAGTATCAGCAGGCCATCCACCTGAAACCGGATCTCGCCGAGGCCTGCAACAACCTCGGCTACCTGTGGGCTAAGCGCGGCGAGAGCCTCGACCAGGCCCGCGCGATGATCGAAAAGGCCGTCAAACTTGAGCCGAAGAACGCCACGTTTCTCGACAGTCTGGGTTGGGTGCTGTTCAAACTGAACCGTCCGCGCGAGGCATTGGATTATCAGCTCCAGGCCATCGAGAATTCCAGCCGGCCCGACGCGGGTCACTACGACCACCTTGGCGACATTTACGCCGCGCTCAACCAGCGTGAGCAAGCCGCCGAAGCGTGGCGCAAATCGCTCTCAGTCGAACCGAACCCGCAGATTCAGAAGAAGCTCGCTGATTTGTCCGCTCGTTGAGTCAGATCGGTCAAGCTTGTCAGCGCAGCGTCCTTCCAGTTACACAATGGGCGCGCGAAGTGGTCACGAACATAAATACGATGACGTTCGTTGCGCCCGATTTGGCCACTGGCCAGGCGCGAACGGGTGGGGAGAGGAGTCCGTCCCTTTCGAGGTGGCTCCTGACATAAAATCCATGCTTTAATCGGTTCAATCGCGGCGATGGTTTTCTTTTCCCTTCTGTGAAATCCGTGTTTAATCCGTGGCTGCTATGGGAAGTCGAACTTCGACTCTGTGGACTCTGTGCTTATGCGAGGCCGACGTTCGGCCTGTGGCTAAGTTCCCTCTGTTAGCTTTTCCGCGTCTCTTGGCCGGTCCGGCCCGGATCGCCTTTGTGTTAAATTTCCGTTTGATGTTTGTTCCCCTCCCGTGAAAAAATCCGTGTTCAATCCGTGTAAATCCGTGGCTAAAAATCCGTTTCCGCCTCCTGTTTTTCTTTTAGTTAGTTGGGTGGGGCGTGCACTTCCGCCTTCGCCAAGGCTACGGCGGGACAGGGCCGTGCGCGCCGTTGGTGGGTATCGTAGCCGCGGACGTCAGTCCGCACCGATCTCCCTTCCTGTTTCCGGACTGAAATCCTAAATCCTTCTTCTTGCGTCTTTGCGTCTTTACGTCTTTGCGTTAAATTCCTGCTCCAGAAATCTGTGCAATCTGTGGCTAAGTTTTTATCCCTGAGATGACCTCCACCCCCGTTATGGCTCGGTCGCGTTTTCCGGTATGGCCGATGGCAGTCATGCTGGTGCTGGTGACGATTGCCCTTTACTGGCCGGCAATGCGCTGTGACTTCGTCAACTACGATGACCAGGTCTACGTCACCGCGAATGTTCACGTCCAAAACGGGCTGACCTTGGAAGGCATAAGCTGGGCTTTCTTCAAGCCCGAAGTCTATTTTGGCTATTGGCACCCCTTGACATTGTTGTCTCACATGTTGGACTGCCAGCTCTTCGGTTTGAACCCCCGGGGCCATCACCTGACCAGTGTGTTGCTCCACGCCATCAACACAATTCTGGTCTTTCTATTGCTGCGCCGCCTGACAGGCGCTCTCTGGCGGAGCCTGATGGTGGCAGCGTTGTTTGGGTTGCACCCGTTGCATGTGGAATCGGCGGCCTGGGTGGCGGAGCGCAAGGATGTGTTGAGCGCGTGCTTTGGCCTTCTCGCGCTGCTCTTTTACGCCCGTTATGCGCAACGGCGCTCGCAGGGCGCGGATCACGGGTCGCCAGCCGCCAGTTGGAAGTTGGAAGTTGGAAGGTCGATGTTGGACGTTCAATCTTCCTCAGCTATCAACTATTCACTGTCCCTCTTCTTCTTCGCCATCGGCCTGATGAGCAAGCCCATGCTGGTGACGTGGCCCTTCGTCATGTTGCTCCTGGATTACTGGCCCCTTCGCCGATTTCAGCCTTTGCCCGCTGCCTCTTGCCCCCCGTCTCCCATCCCCTCTGTGAAATCTGTGCCATCTGTGGCTAAAAATCCGGG
>CAIQQM010000127.1 GCA_903873945.1 uncultured Verrucomicrobiota bacterium | reverse complement strand
GCACACCCGCCACGCTGTGGCGGGTCACTGTGGAAACCTGGCTTCGCTGCCAGGGCCTGATCGCCGTCCGCCAAAACCAGAAACCAAATGTGTCAGCCACTTCCCCAAAAATCTGGTCTCAGAATTAAGTTGGACCCACACCGGATGATCCGGGTCCGGTGACGGTTGCGGGGTGATATTGTTTTGATGCGTGTGTCCGCAAATCCACAGCAGGAGATTCGGATAGGTATGAAGTGCGGCCAGCACGTTGGTAAGGGATACGGGAGAGTTTGTTTCAATCACCTCAAGCGGCTCGTGCGTCGCGATGATCATGAGCTGGTTCTGGTCCTGTCCGAGCTGAAGTTCGTTCGTGAGCCAGTTAAAACGGTTGGTATCGAGAGTGGCCTGTTCCCCAATTTCATAGTCCTGGATCGACATCGTATCGTCGAGTACGATGACCTTCAGCGGCATGTTCGTCTTCGGCTCAAAGCTGTAACAGGCAAAGCTATTGGTGATGTTGGCCAGATTGAAACCATGACCGACCGGCTTTGAAGAGGTATTGAAAAATTCACACATCCAGTTGCTGATCGTGAGTGAATAGCGGTTGGTGTCGGCCACAACCTCGGGGGTGTTGGTAACGCCTCCAACGATGAAGTTGGTGACCGAACCGACGTCTATGACGTCACCGTAAGGCGTGCTGCCGTCAATGGTGCCCATGTAATTGTATCCCAACAAATTGTCTCCCAACAGGAGCACATCCGTGTTGGTAAAGTATTCTTGGGAGGCCACAACGGGAAGCCCGCCCATCCAGAGGTGATCGTGGTTGCCCAGCACGGCATACCAAGGGATGGCCGGGTCAAGCCCGGCGGCTTGGAAGGGTTCCTGATAATCAATGTTGGTGGCCCCGACATGGGCGCCGGAACTCGGCGTGATATACTGGCCATCCATGACATCAATATACCAGCGCAGTTCATTGTACTGAGGGCCATTGGCATCATCGCCCAGAGAAATGGCGAAATCGAAAGGAAGCAGACGATTCACAGCGTTGGCGGTCCGGATGGCGGCGTCGAGAACCTGCGTGGTGTAAAGCATCACCGGTGAATAGCACGCGGACTCACTGCCGTTAGTGCCCTGGTAGCTGAAATAGATCGACTGGCAGGGAGACTCCTTGTCGGTAATATGGGCGTCGCTGATACTAAGAAAAATAAAAAGCCTGGCCGCATTGGTTGCTCCCGTGTAGCCGTCCGGCATCAGGTCGAACTTCCGTCCCGCATCCTCGCCCGGGCCCCATTGCCATGAACTGTAGCCATAGACCGCGTAATTGGAAACGGCCGACGGGAAAATCACCGGCGTGTTTGTTGGCAGGGCGACCGGTCTGATCGTCCGCTGGCGGGTTCCCAGCTGTGCCCCCATTCCAAAAACCGGAAGTAAAACCAGCACACTGATGATCGGGATAATTTTTAGTTTCATAGGCTTCATTTTGTTTGCAAAATCATTACTTCCAGCGGCGGAACAACAAAAACACACCCAGCAAGTGGGCAAATGCCGTTAAACAAAGGATTCTTATGTTTATGTACTTTAGCCATAGCAGCGGATATACCCCTCGCATGGTGAATGCAGTGAACGCTGCAAAATTTGAAGCGAACGCGGGCTGGACGCCTCTAGTACAGGAAAACCGGGCAGGATTCTGCCATCACGAGCCGCCTGACTGTCCGTGAAATGGACGGGGCGACGAGTGGCGAGTTGTTACCGGTTGCCAGATGGCGCTACGACGGAATGGAACGTCCAACTGAATCTGCCGTTTTGCTGTTATCTCCGAGGGCGGCGGATGGGATTGCCGGCGCAGCTGCGGGAGCTTTGAGGATAAACGCGAACATTGCTCCGAGGAGAAGCATGATGGCGGAAGCGACGAAGGCGTAATTATAGGAGCCGAAAATATCGGAAACCCTGCCTCCAAGAATTGAGCCGGTGACACCAGCAATGCCAAAGGCAGTGAAGGTCAAGCCGTAGTTCACGCCGAGATTGCGCACGCCATAGAAATCAGCCACAGCCGCCGGGAACAAGGTAAAGACGGGGCCGTAACACAGGCCTGTGAATGCCGAGCCGAAGATGAGCAAAGCCGGGGTTGTGTAATAGCTGAAAGCGAACATGTTGATGGCTTGAAGGACGAAAGCCAGAACCATCGTGTTCGTGCGCCCGATCCGGTCAGAGATGAACCCGCTCAAAACCCGCCCACAGGTGTTGAAAATGGCCACGATCATAACCAGCAGGAATCCCTTTTCCCATTGCGCCTGGGTCTTGGCGATTAGGGCGATGTTGCCAATAATCAGCAGGCCCGCCGAAGCGGCGAGCACAAAAGTAAGCCAAAGCAGGTAGAACTGGCTGGTTCCCAGCATTTCGTGCCAGTCAAGGTCGGGCCGGGCGGACGCAGCCGGCTTAGGGGTGGAGGAAGCTGGCGTGACAGCAGGAGGGGGCGAGTAGCCGGCCGGGGGATTGGAAAGGACCTGGGCCAAAAGGGAAATCAACACAATGGTTCCAATGCCGAGGATAAGGAGGGTCTGCGAGATACTGGTGGCTTTGAGCAAATATTCGGTCAGAGGGGACATATAGACGGCTGCGAGTCCCACGCCGCTGACAACAATGCCGGTGATGAGGCCTTTCCTGGCCGGGGGAAACCATTTAATGCACGGAGGGGTGGTCGCCGAATAGCCGAGGCCGATGCCAATGCCGCCGATGACCCCGAAAGTGAGGAGCATCACTGTTGGGGAATGAGCGAAGGAAGATGCAATGAGGCCGAGTCCGAGGATGATACCGCCGAGCATGGCGACATAGCGGGGGCCGATTTTGTCCTGCCAGCGGCCGGCGAAGATCATGGTAAGCGCAAAGGCGGCGGTGGAGGTTGCAAAGGGAAGCATCGCCTGAGTCTTGGTCCAATGCCATTGAACGACCAGAGCCTTGCCGGTGACGCCCCAGGCATAGAGGACGCCGACAATCAGGTTAATGCCGAGGGCGGCGAGCACGACGGTCCAGCCACGAGTTGCGGAAGGAGATTGCTGTGTCATAAGGCCTTTCTGGTTAAAGAACAGTTTCTGATTACTGCAGGACGAGAATAGCGGAGCACGTGATTTGGAACAACACGATTCTTGGGAGAATTCCGGACTACAACTTCACCATTTCCCCCTGGGTAAGAAGGCGGAGCCCCTCTTTTTGAAGGACGGTGCGAGCCTGGGCTAATTCATGGGCCTCGATTACGAGTATGGCGCGGTTGTTGACAACGAAGCCGGAACAGTTGTCGAGGTTAATGCTGTTCCGGGCCAGGAGTGCAGCCACGGACTGCAGTGCCCCGGGCTGGTTGTCAACTTCAACGGCCAGGACTTCGAGAAGGGAAACCATGAGTCCCTCGGCCTTGATGCTCCGCACAGCAAGGTCGCATTTGTCCACAAGAAACTTCATGACGCCGAAGCCGCCACTGTTAGCAATGGTGACCCAGTCTATATTGACGCCGGCATCGGCAAGGGTTTTGGTAACGCGGGCGGTTTGGCCGGGCTTATTTTCGACAAATACGGCGACTAAGTTCAGCGAGCTCATAATGGTAAAGAGGGAGCAGTGAGGCCTGAGAGTGTTAGGGTAACGTACATCAGATGGAGCGTTTATCAACGACGCGTTTGGCTTTGCCCTCGGCAACCGGCAGAGAGCCGGGAGGCAGGAGGTCAACCTTCGGTTTTACCAATAGTTCAGCCCGGAGTTTTTCGACGAGTTGACTCTGCAGGGCGGTGAGATGCTCGACCTGCCCATCGAAACCCACGGCGGAGAGTTCGACTTTGACCGTCATGTCATCGAGTCCTTCCAGGATGATGACGTAGTTGCGACCGACCTGGGGCATGGACATAAGGACGCGCTCGATCTGCTGCGGGAAGATGTTCACGCCACGGACGATGAGCATGTCGTCGGAGCGGCCGGTGATGCGGTTGAGGCGGCAATGGGTGCGTCCGCACTTGCAAGGCTCGGGGATGATTGAGGTGATGTCCCGGGTACGGTAGCGAAGGATGGGCATGGCTTCGCGCTTGAGAGTGGTGAGGATCAGCTCGCCCGTCTGGCCATCCGGCACGGGCTCACAGGTGATCGGGTCGATGATCTCGAGAATGTAATTATCCTCCCAAAGGTGCAGGCCGGCCTTGTGTTCGCATTCGAACGCGACGCCAGGGCCGTTCATTTCGGTAAGACCGTAGGAGTTGTAAACATCAATGCCAAAGGCTTCCTCGATTCGTTTCCGGGTCTCCTCGGTATGCGGCTCGGCGCCGACAAAAGCCTTGCGCAGGGCGAGATCCTTGCGCGGGTCGATGCCTTTCTGCTCAAGAAAACCAGCAAAATAGAGGGCATAGCTGGGAAGGATATGGATCGCGGTGGTCCGAAAATCCTGCATGAGCATGAGCTGGCGGTCAGAGGTGCCGGGGCCAGCCGGGATGACGAGACAACCGACTTTTTCCGCGCCGTAGTGCATTACGAGTCCACCGGTAAAGAGGCCATAGCTCATCATGTTCTGAAAGACGTCCTGCCGGGTGATGCCGGTCATAACGAGGGAACGGGCGATGAGTTCAGCGGCGTTATCAACGTCCTTGGCGGAGAAGAAGAGGGCTTTGGGCTTTCCGGTAGTGCCACTGGAAGTGTGCAACCGGACGGAATGATCGCGGGTCATGGCGAGCAGGCCGTCGGGATAAGTGGCGCGCAGGTCCACACCGGTCGTGAACGGCAGACGCCGAACATCGTCGAGGGATTTAATCCCGTCAGGCTTGATGCCGAGAGCTGCGAACTGTTGCTGGTAGAAGGGGACATTCTGCGACACGCGGCGGACGGTATCTTGCAGGCGTTTGAGCTGGAGTTTTTCGAGCGCCGGGCGGGGCAAAGTTTCTAATTCTTGATCCCAAAACATGTTAGTTCAGGTTTTATACAGAGATCGAAGAGTTGTCGAGAACAGAAAGGCAGTCGCAAAAAGGACGAGAATTTGTTTTCCAACAGGCGTCAAAATAGATACAAAGCTGGGCGAATTGCATCGAAATGAAGAATGGAAAGTTGTTAAGCGGTGATGAAGCGATTGCGCTGGCAGCCTGGGACGCGGGTGTGGCGCTCGGAGCGGGTTACCCCGGCACACCCTCGACTGAGATCCTGGAATCCTTTTCAGAGCTTGGCGGACACGCGCAATGGTCTCCGAACGAGAAAGTGGCCTTGGAAGTGACGATCGGGGCGGCTTTCGCCGGGGCCCGGGCGCTGGCTACGATGAAGCACGTCGGACTTAATGTCGCGTCCGACCCGCTGTTCACCTCCGCCTACACGGGTGTGGACGCCGCGCTGGTGGTCGTGTCGGCGGATGATCCCGGGATGGCCTCGAGCCAAAACGAGCAGGACAACCGGCGATATGCAGTGGCGGCGGGGGTGCCCATGCTGGAGCCGTCCGATTCTCAGGAGGCGTATGATTTCACCCTGGCGGCGATCGAGATTTCGGAGCGGTGGAAGATCCCGGTGCTGCTGCGCGTCACGACACGGGTTTGCCACAGTTACACGGTGGTGCACCCGGGGGGAAGCAAGGGAGCGCCGAAAGCGGCGAGCTTTGCGCGGGACATCAAAGGCCGGGTGATGATCCCGGCTTACGCGCGGCTGGCGCACCGGAAACTCCGGCAGAAACTGGCCGAGATGCAGGAATGGAACGAAAGCTGCCAACTAAACCGTGTCGTGCCGGGCAGCGAGAAGTTGGGCATTATCACGTCCGGGATTTCGTTCATGCACGTGAGGGAAGCGGTGCCGGAGGCGAGCGTGCTCAAACTTGGGTTCACCCATCCGCTGCCGATGAAGCAAATCATACAGTTCGCGAAGAGCGTGAAGCGCTGCCTGGTGATCGAGGAAGGCGATCCCTATCTGGTCGAGGCCATACGCGCGCAGGGCGTGTGGGTTGAAGGCAAACCGGACATGTACCGGTTTGGAGAACTGGACGTGCCGCGCGTGCGGCGCATTCTCGATAACGACGTCAGCCCGGAACCAACGAAACCGGCGGGGAAACCGCCGCAACTTTGCGACGCGTGCCAGTATCGCATCGTGTTTGAATCCCTCCGGAAACGCGATTGCATCGTTGCGGGAGACATCGGCTGCTACACGCTGGGGGTGCTGCAGCCGTTCGAGGCGATTGACTCGTGCGTGTGCATGGGGGCGAGCATTGGGGTTGGGCTGGGCATGCGGCACGTGCTGCCAAGCGACCAGGCGCGGCGCGTCGTGAGCGTGATCGGTGACAGCACTTTTGTGCACAGCGGGATCAGCGGGTTGGTCGAGATGGTTTATAATCCGCCGCCGAACGGGCATGTGCTGATCATCCTGGACAACGCCACCACGGCAATGACGGGCCACCAGGAACATCCGGGCACAGGCCGCAGCCTGAACCATGAGCCGACAAACAAACTCGTGCTGGAGGACCTGGTGCGGGCGGTCGGCGTGAAACGGGTGCATGTGGTGGAGCCCCGGATGGGCTCGGAGGAATTCGACCGCGTGCTGACCGAATGCCTGAACAGCGATGAACTGGCCGTGATCATCGCGCGACGGCCGTGCATTTTGATCGTGAAGCAACTGAAACAATACGAGCAACGCGGGCAAAACTGCGAGTGCGACCCGAAAGGAGCCAATGTCGAGCAAGGTAACTAACATCGTCGTCGCCGGCTTGGGCGGGCAGGGAGTGCTGAAAGGCACAGGTATCCTGGCTGACGTGGCGCTGCGCGCCGGGTATGACGTGAAAAAGAGCGAGATCAAAGGGATGAGCCAGCGAGGCGGGTCGGTGACGGGCGATGTGCGGTTCGGCAAAGAGGTGTTCAGCCCCATGGTGCCGAACGGCGAGGCGGATTTTCTGCTGGTGCTGGAGCCGACGCAGGTGGAACCCAACCGGCATCTATTGCGCCCGGGCGGAGTCCTGATAACGCCGGAGGCGATCAACACCGATACGCTGCCGCACAAGCGGACGTTGAATGTGGCGCTGCTGGGCGCATTGAGCGCGCATCTGCCGATGCCGGAGGATCAATGGCTGGAGTCCCTGCGAGCGGGGTTTGAGGAAACATTCTTCGAGGGGAACAAAAAGGCGTTTTTGATTGGACGCAAAAGCAGCCAAGCGCGACAGGCTTCATAATTCCCCATCCCTTTTAAAAGAAAGGTTATGAACAAGGAAATCCAAATGACCGGGAAGCAGCCCACGATGGGAAACATTGAACGTTACTTCAAGGGCGACCGATTTTCCGAACGATGCAACATCGAGTTGTTGTCGGTGGGGCCCGGCACGGCGCGCGCGAAGATGACGCTGCAAGGGTACCATTGGAACGGGTACGGAACGGTGCAGGGTGGGGCGATCTTTACACTGGCGGATTTTACATTTGCGGCAGCCTCAAACTCGCACGGCATGGTGGCGGTGGCGATCAACGCGAACATCACATTTATGAAAGCCGCGAAGACGGGCACGTTGTGGGCCGAGGCGCGGGAGATTTCGAAGAACTTCAAACTGGGCTCCTATACGGTGGAGGTGAAGGACGAGGCGGGGGATTTGGTGGCCTTGTTTCAGGGAATGGCCTATCGGAAAACGGAGAAGATACCGGACTGACGGGCGGAGCGAATCTTGTTCGCCTCTTCGCCGGGTTCCTGGCGGAGAACTGCAAACGAGCAACACCGGGAAATCGCGCCGCTGCTTGACGGTCCCGGGAGTTGTGTGGGTCCAACTTAATTCTGAGACCAGATTTTTGGGGAAGTGGCTGACACATTTGGTTTCTGGTTTTGGCGGACGGCGATCAGGCCCTGGCAGCGAAGCCAGGTTTCCACAGTGACCCGCCACAGCGTGGCGGGTGTGC
>CAIQQM010000126.1 GCA_903873945.1 uncultured Verrucomicrobiota bacterium | reverse complement strand
GCTTTTCTCGCCACGGTCCGCCTCTCGCAGTACCCGGATCTTGTCTTCCGTCGTATATCGTTTGCCTTTCATCGTCTGGTCCTTTCGTCCGGCCCAGACTAACACTGCAAGTGGCCCGAAAAAGCGAAGTCACGTCAGGAGCGCCACGGCCACGACTGCCGCCAGTGGTGCGACCACCGACATACGTTTCATCAATTTCGACTTCGCCATAGAGCGGAAGTTCATCGTCAACTTGCGCCATGTGGTTTCGGATTTGATGCCCCATGCGCCATGCCGTCTTATAGGTAACGCCGAGTTGCCGCATCAGTTCCATTGCCGACACGCCGTGGCGGGAAGTGGTAAAAAGGTAAACGGCAATGAACCACGATTGGAGCGGCGTCCGACTATCTTCAAACAGAGTGCCGACTGTCGGATGCAAGTGGTGGCCGCAAACTCCACAGCAATAAGCGCGTTCCGCCTTAATCCGATACCACTTGGCTTTGCGTTCGCATTTCGGGCATTTGTAACCCTGCCCAAAACGGCAGTCAAAAAGATGGTTCAAGCAGGATTCGTCATCAGGAAACTGGCTAAGAAATTCCCTCAGCGTCACACTGGCTTTTGCTTCGCTCTTTTTCATGCCCCCAATATACCCCCAAACCATCCCCTATGTCAAGGGGATAATTCCGAACAAGAATGATGGGTGCGGGCAAAATTATCGGCGACCGATTCAAATCGAACGTTACCGGCCCGATTGGCGGGAATGGAATTGGCGAAAGACTGGAGATACCGCAAGTTCCCAAATCAGCAACCAAACGAGGTGAGTTCAAACCGGGATTCGCCGGGCCGAAAATTCCAGCGGATGTGGGCTGAAATGTTCCATCCAATTCGAGATAGTAGCTCAAGGTATTACCATCGAACGTGAATGAGCCGGTGCCGCTGTGGGTGCTCGTATTGGGTAGAACTTCGTTTTTACCGGTGAAGTTGGCGGTGAAAGGAATCGGAGCGCCCGCACCTGCGTTGATGGGTGTGTCCGGCTGGGTCTCATACGCGTAGTCATAGATCCAGCCGCCGTTGATCCCCGTTACGGGCGCACCAGCGCGGACCCAGCCGTAATATATCCGGCCGTTCATGTGAAATTGAAGCCCTATATATGCGGATTCTACGCCTGTGAAGTAGCCGATGCTTCCGATATCCCGGCTGGCGGTGAGCGTTGACCCGCCGATGCCGGGAATGTCCGGAACCCAACTGTCGCCTGCGGCGTCCGGCCCTATCTTTTGGCCTTGGGTAAGTGGCTTGGCAAACGGCGACGGGTCGCTTGGCAGCCCAGGCTGCACCGCGATCACCGCATTTAATGAAGACGGAACAATCGCAAACTCCGTGCCCGAGTAAAATGTATAGGCCGTCTGACCACCGATGACCAAATCGAATGTCTGCGGCGTCGATGGATCGGCAGCCCACAGACGCGTTCCTTGGGCATCATAAGGGAAGACGACGGGCGACGTGGGTGGGAATCGCCCATATACAATGCTTTGCGCGTGGGCGATGTTCGTTGAAAAAGACAACAGGAGTGCCAGTGGCGCGGATGACTGCACCGAAGGGGCCATGCTCGCACAGTGCGGAAACTGTGCTGTTGCCGTCGCCTTGAGGATTGTAAAAACATTGGCCGGACTGTGCACTCAGCAACCACAACCCAAGAGCGAACAATCGCCCTGTAGAAACACTCACATTTTTCATAGATTCAGTTTCGGGCGCTTTGTCCCGCGCTGTTCCGTGGTGGAGTTGTCTTGGTGGTCTGTCTCCCAAGGGCGGTTTCTGTCACCGGTCACTTCAAAACCAGCCAAGCGGGGTCGAATCAAAACCGGCCACTTTGAGGTGAGGAGTTCATATCATTTCTATTTTTTCAATCAAGAGGTTTTGGCAGCGAGCTAAAACGAGCCGGGGCCGTGCGGCGAGC
>CAIQQM010000125.1 GCA_903873945.1 uncultured Verrucomicrobiota bacterium | reverse complement strand
TGGCGCATGCGCCCGGCGCCGAGCGGCGGTCCGGCAGTCGCGGACCCTCTTCATCGCTAGCAAAATGGCAAACCGATGGTCTAATCGGGTCGCCGGGAGGATTGCCCTCCCGGCTCCCACACCACCTAGCATGCGGGTCCGCACTAGGCGGTTCCGGTCAGATTAACGGCGGCAGGATTAAACTTCGGATTCTGCTTGCCGTAATGCATTTCAACCCACTGTTGCGTTAGGTTAGGCACGCCCCGCTCCGCCAGCCAGCGATTGTCCAGCGCTCGCTGCACAATGCTTGTCCCGGCCATAAACCAGTAACCCCGGTGACTGCGAGTGGCTTTGGACACCTCCGCCGGGTGAATCCCCAGCCGAAGGAGTTGCCGCCGCCTGGTCCACGGGCGCTTCCACTGTTTCCAGTAGTAGAGCCGCACGCGCCGTCGCAGCCATTGATCCAGTTCCGGCACCACCCGATAGAGCTGGCTGATCCCAAAATAATTCAGCCACCCCACGACGTAGCGCCTTAGTTCCCGCAGCATGCAGAAGGTGGACACCCCCCGGCTGCGGCTGGTGATTTCCTGAATCCGTTCCTTGAACCGTTTCTGCGCTTTCTCCGTCCACACAATCCTTCCCCGGCGTATTTCAAAGCCGAGGAAAGCGCATTGGGCCAGAGGCGCCGCCTTGCTCTTCTGGCGGTTGACCACCAGCTTGAGCCGCGTTTCAACATACCGGGTGACACTCTGCATCACCCGTTGGGCAGCTCGCAAACTCCGAACCAGGATCAGAAAGTCATCGGCGTAACGCGCAAAGCGCAATCCGCGTCTTTCCAGTTCCTTGTCCAGCGGGTCCAGCATGATATTGGCCAGTAACGGCGAGAGCGGCCCGCCTTGCGGCACGCCCTGCGTCGTGGCCTCCACCCTGCCGTCCTCCAGCTTGACGCCGGCGCGCAGGTAAGCCCCGATCAACCGGAGCACCCGCATATCCGAAACGCGCCGGGCCAGCAGCCGCATGAGCCGGTCGAACTTCACGGTTTCGAAGAACGATTTGAGGTCGCAGTCCACTGCGTAGCCGTACCCCGCCTGCGCCGCCTCCTGCACGCTGCGCACTGCCTCATGGGCGCGCTTACCGTAGCGGAACCCATAGCTGTGCTGGCTGAAGTGCGGATCGAACACCGGCGTTAACAACTGCGCAATCGCCTGCTGTATGACACGGTCCAGGACCGTCGGAATGCCCAAGGGGCGCAAGTCCCCGTTGGGTTTGGGAATGAACACCCGTCGCACGGGCGCCGGGTGATACGTGCCTGCTAAGAGGCGCGAACGAATCTTCCCCCAGTATTGCCGGGCAAAAGCGGGAAACTGGGTAATGGTCATCCCATCTATGCCAGCGGCCCCGCCATTGGCCTTCACCCGGAGCCATGCCTGTTGCAGGTTTTCCGGAGAAAGAATCCGTTCCAATAGGTCTTCTGAAGAGGCTCCATGCTCTAGCTGCAACAGTCGTTGCGCGATGACTCGGCCAGTCGGCTTCGTCGTCTCCGGCAAGACCGCCGCAGTCGAACCTCTACTAACCAGTTCGGGCCTTGGCGAGGGGCCAACCTCGCTACTATGCCCTCGGCTGACTCCTGCATCCGCACGGCCCTCATTGCTGAGTGCCGCGCCCGACGGTTGAACCTCCGGGCTTGGGTTGCAGGCCTCCCTGAGTAAGGACGTGAACTCTCGCTGCACAACCGGACCATTTATCTCCGGAACTGAACACCGGACAGCGCTGTG
>CAIQQM010000124.1 GCA_903873945.1 uncultured Verrucomicrobiota bacterium | reverse complement strand
TTGCCTGGGCGGCGCGCTTCCGCCGCTTGGCCCGCGATTACGAACGGCTTGCCTCGACGCTCTCAGGTTATCACTGGCTCGCCTTCACCATGCTCATGCTCCAATCGCTATTTGCTAAAAGTGCATGACAGGCTCTAGAGATCTCGCCGCCAAAACAATCGAGGGCGTCGTCCCCAACTCGCGAGCCATCGCTAAAATGACCGATGACGAATTACTCCAAAGGCTGACAACAGTGCGCGGTGTCGGCCCGTGGACGGTTGAGATGCTCCTCATCTTCACTTTGGGTCGGCTGGACGTTTTGCCGGCAACCGACTCTGGCGTGCGCAGAGGCTTCGCTCTCGCCTACGGCTGGCGTGATTTGCCCAAACCCAAAGAGCTGCTCGAGTACGGAGAAAAGTGGCGGCCGCATCGGACCACGGCTACCTGGTATCTTTGGCGCGCTGTGGAATTACCCCCGAACCCTTGAACCTCGCTCTTTGCGCTTGAGGCCGCGCATTTTTCACTTGAGCGCCTGCCGACTGCGCCAGCTTATAATCCACCTGGCGTTTGAATGTATCCACCTTCGCAACCTGGACTTCGACCTTATCGCCCAGCTTGAACACACGCCGTGTCCGGCGGCCGACCAGCCGGCTGGCCACGGAATCGTATTGATAAAAATCGTCACTTAACCCGGAGAGCGGCACTAATCCGCTCATTCCCAGGTCAGAGACATCTACGAAAAATCCGAAGTTTCGCACGTCGGTGACCAGTCCCGGGTAACGCTGGGGATGGGTGGACTTGAGTTGCGCAAGCAGAAAGGCAAACATCTTAACATCCTTGCTGTCGCGCTCGGCATCGTCGGAACTTCGTTCCGTCTCGGAAATATGGTCCGCCACCACTTTCAGCGCGCCGGGAGCCGGCCGCTCGCCGGATTCCTGAAACAGAACGCGATGCACAATCAGGTCCGCGTAACGGCGGATCGGCGAAGTGAAGTGGGTGTACTTCTTCTTGGCCAGTCCGTAATGGCCCAATGGCTCCACGGCGTAACGCGCCCGCATGAGCGATTTCAGGAACCCAATTTTCAACGCCTGCCCGATCGGCAGTGTGTCAAGCTTATCAAGCAGCTTCTGCACCTCGTGCCGATTCGAAAGGTTCCCGCAGTTAATGCGGTGGCCCAGCACGTCCTCTCGATATTCCTGTAGCCGCTTCTCGTCCGGCGGCTCATGAATCCGGTAAATTGCCGGCCGATTCAAAGCCATTAGCCGGCTGGCGACGGCTTCATTGGCCAGCAGCATGCATTCTTCGACGAGCTGATGCGAAATATCGTTGCTCACCTTTTCGATTCGAAGCACCCGCCCCTGTTCGTCAAGCCGTATCCTGCTCTCGGGAAAGTCCAAGTTTAGCGATCCGGCCTTGAATCGGGCGCGGCGAATCTTCTGCGCCAGCGCGCTCAAATCGTGCATCATTCGTTCAAGCGCATCGATCGGAGGGCGCTGCAATACCGCCAGAGCCTCCTTATAATTGTAACGGTACTGGGAGCGAATGACCGCCGGATAAAACTGCGTTTTGTGAACCTCTCCCTCAGCCGAAAGCAGAAATTCGACGCACTTTGTCAAGCGGTCCACCTGCGGTTTAAGCGAGCATAACTCGTTGCTCAACGCTTCAGGCAGCATCGGAATTACCCGGTCCACCAGGTACGTCGAATTGCCCCGCCGGGCTGCTTCCTCGTCCAGAGCAGTTCCCGGCCTTACGTAATGCGATACGTCAGCAATGTGGACCTCGAGCTTCCAACGATCGGGTCCTGCGCGCTGGAGGCAAATGGCATCGTCGAAGTCCTTCGAATCCTCCGGGTCGATGGTAATAACCGGATGGCTCCGGCAGTCCACACGGTCGTTTACTTCTTCCGGCATGACTTCCCGGCTGAAGGCGTGCGCCTCTTGGAGCACCCGTTTCGGAAAATGCAACGGAAGGTTGTACTGCCTGATCACCGACAGCATGTCCACGCCTTCCGCATCGGGCGCTCCAAGCACCTCGGTAATCTCACCTTCCGGGTTGGTGTGACGTGACTTCCATTCGCGCAGTTCTACCACCACCTTGTCCCCCGCCTGTGCAACACGCCCCATATCCTTCGGCGGCGGCACATAAATGTCGTGCGAAATGCGCGGATCATCCGGAATCACGTAGAGAAATTGGCGTCCTCGTTGCAGCGTTCCAACAAGCCGTGATCGCGCGCTTTCTAAAACCCGCACCACCCTCCCCGTGGTTTCCGTCGCTCCGAGCCGCCCGCGGACTGGCGGCCCGCTGTCCCGCCTGACGAGAACATGGTCTCCATGCATCGCCGTCGCGGTGGCGTCCTGCGGGATTCGTACTGCCGGAATTTTGGGGTCGTCCGGCTGGAGGAAACCCACCCCCTGCCGGTTCATTCGAATGCGACCGGGAACCAAATCCGCCTCCAACGGGCGCACATAGCGGTCGCCCTGTTTAATCCGGGCGATTTGTCCCGAACGCTCCAAGCGGGCGAGGACGCGCGCAAGTTCCCCGCTCCTGTCTCGCGGAAGTCTCAGCCGCGCCAGCAACTCCCGGGCGTTCATTGGCGGGTGATTGGGGCGGTTAAACAACTCTAGGATTTTTTGTTCCATATCCAGCGGATTGCCCAAGGAAAGTGCGGCCACGCGCGTCAAATCATGTTACAGCGTGCCAGCTTCGCGTCCAGCAAAATCACCTCCCGCCTTGGCACATATCCGGGAATCAACCCGTTTACTGTCCCTGAGACGCGCTTGACCTAGACTTCACGGCCGGCCTTGCCCTCCGGCTTTGGACAGTTTTTCTATCGTGCCTGACCGGCGAGTTCACGCTCGATTTTCAGGCGCAATTGCCCGCAAGCAGCGTCAATATCATGGCCTTTCTCACGCCGCAATGTGGCTTTGACCTTTTCCTTTTCCAGCGCATTGAAAAAGGCATCCTGCTCAGCTTCGGTCGGTCGTTCCCATGGCAAGCCATCCACTTTGTTGTAAGGGATTAAGTTCACTTTCGCTTTGAGCCGCCTGGCCAGCGCCGCCAGCGGTTTGATTTGCTCCGACCCGTCGTTCACCCCGGCAATGAGGATGTATTCGAGGGTTACCATCCGCTGTTTGTGTTGCCGGTAATACTCGCAGGCTGCGGTTAATTCCCGCAACGGATGCTTGCGGTTGACCGGCATGATTTTGTTCCTGATTTCGTCCGTTGCGCCGTGCAGCGAAATTGCCAGCCGAAACTGGTACGGCTCGTCCGCAAGCTTTCGGATTTGCGGCGCCAAACCGCATGTGGAAATAGTTATCTTGCGCGCCCCGATCCCGCCACCCCACGGCGCGTTCAGAACCCTGAGCGCTTGAAGCAGGTTCGTGTAGTTGGCCAGCGGCTCACCCATCCCCATAATCACGAGGTTACTCACGAGGCGCGAACTGCTTGCCTGCGACGCCCCACCACCGCCAGCTCCCGCCTGTTCAGTTGCATTCCAACGTTCGACCGCCAGAACCTGGTCCACGATTTCCTCAATACCCAGATTCCGCCTCCAACCGTCCAGGCCGCTGGCGCAGAATTTGCAGCCATACACGCAACCAACCTGCGTGGAAATGCAAAGCGTGTGGCGGTCGCTCGGCTCGCCATAGAGGGCTGGACTGGCCGGGAGCAAGACGGTTTCTATCAGTGCATGATCGCTGAGCCGCCACAAAAACTTCTGCGTCGCGTTGCGCACACCCTGTTTGCGGACAAGTTCAAGCGAGTGCAGAGTGTGGCGGCTGCGGAGCTGCTCACGCAAAGAGTTGGGAAGGTTCATCATCGCCTCCCAATCCGTCACCCGCCGATTATAGAGCCAATCCAGCAATTGAGAAACACGGTAACGCGGCTGGCCCAAAGCCTTGAACTCAGCCTCCAATTCCTCGGCTGTGTGCGATTTAACGTCCGTCAACACAATGCGAGACTAACGCATTTGCCCTGCAGAAGCCAACAGGCATCGCAACTGAACCTCCTCCACTCTCCCTCCCTCAACCGGTTTAAACCTGAATTCGCGTGTTCAACACACCTCAGTTTTTTTCGTGCTTTTTCCGCCACGGTGGATTACTTCAGTGACATGACCATTTGGCTTCTTGCGCTGGCGCTCTTGGCATCGCTGGCCGGACTGGGCTACCGGCAGGGCGTAATCCGCGTGGCATTTTCACTGGTTGGCATCCTGGTCGGCGCCTTGCTGGCCGTGCCGGCGGGGAACCTTATCAAACCATTATTTGCAGTTGTGGGGGTGAAGAATCCCTTGTTGGTGTGGCTCCTCGCGCCAATCATCTTCTTCTTGTTCATCTCCATTGCCTTTAAACTCGCTGCTCTGCCAATGCATCTAAAAGTGGAAATGTATTACAAGCATAGATCGGGCGATCTGCAGCTGGCCCTTTGGGAACGCATCAGTCGCCGGCTCGGCCTGTGTCTCGGCCTTTTGAACGGCTTACTCTACTTGATCCTGATTTCCTTCCTGATTTACCTGCTAAGCTACTGGACCGTCCAAGTGGCCGGGTCAGAAAATGAACCGAGATCGGTGCGCATCCTTAATCAAATGGGCTGGGACCTTCAGAATACCGGCTTTGCCAAGGTCGCTCGTGCTATCGACCGAATGCCGCAAACGTATTACGAAGCCGCTGACCTGACCGGTATTCTCTATAACACCCCACTCGCAGAAGCACGGCTTGTGCGTTATCCGGTGGTCCTGGAACTGGCCGAACAGCCCGAATTTCAGGAGCTCGCCCACGATAATATTTTCACAGAAATGCGTCTGCAAAAGAAAGAAATCAGAACCATTATAGATTATCCGAAGGTCCAGACGATCCTCCAAAATCCCGCCCTGCTACAGTCAATTTGGGCCGCCTTGGCTCCCAATTTTAAAGACCTGTCGGTTTATTTGGAAACAGGCAAGTCGCCGGAATACGGGTCGGAGAAGCTTCTCGGCTGTTGGAGCTTTAACGTAAATGCTGCCCTCAGCCGCATTCTTCAAGCCAAACCTGATATCTCTGCAAGCGAGATGCGAAAGACCAAAAGGTGGATGGTTTTTGCTTTCGCCGGGGCCAGCTTCGTTGCGATGCCGGACCATCGCATGATTCTGAAAGAAGTCCCGACCCTGGTGTTGCCTGCTCCCGGTGTTGCCACGTCCTCAACAACAGAGACTCTGCAAGGCCGCTGGGGAAATCTCGATGGAAAATATCAGATCACCCTGTCCGGCGGCACCAGAAGAGAACTTCCCGCCGCGGTCGACGGCGAGCGACTTACCATAAAGGCCGAAGGATTGGATCTGGTGTTTGACCACGCCAACTAACCGGGATTACGGCCAGAACACCCCTGAGGCCAGCTCTCAACCTGGGCTTGAACCCGCGAGCCCCACACTGGGCATTAATTCGGACCAATTGGCGTGAAGCTGACAGGTTCTGCCTTAACCTGTGACTTTTCTGCTTCCTGAAACAGTGACCCATTGGGGTCTTGCGGAATAAACCCGGCGGTGCTACTCGAACTATCCGTCAGCACCGGGCTGGATGCCATTTCCAAGGTGTCGGACTGCGCTTGTAATGTAGTCATCGGCATATCCGTCTTCCCCGCATACATGAAACCCGAAATTAACAAAACGCAAACCGCCAAACCGACAGAGCTGGCCAACACCGGCTTTGCTTCGAACGCCGCCCACAGCGATCCCAGCCAGGACACTTCCTCGAACAACCATTCCAGCATCGTCTCCCCCTTTCGATCGCCCGCCTTGATGCGCACAATTACCTGGCGCGAAAAATTGTCGAAGTAACCTAGCGGAGGCTGCTCATGACGCTTTATGGCGAGCAACCGGCGTAACTGTTCGAAGTTTCCCTGCTCAGAATTCATACTCATTTTAAATAATCCGACAAGTATGCTTGCAATTGCTGCCGGGCATAAAACAACCGTGACCGCACTGTGCCGATATTACAGTCCATTATCTCCGCAATTTCCTCATGCGAAAGCCCCTGCACATCATGCAATGTGACTACCATTCTATGCTGTTCTGACAGCTTCTGCATCGCGATGTTCAATTTTTCCTGCAACTCCGCCAAGTCAATATCACGGCGCGGTGTCTTGTCTGAAACTAGCGCCACTAAATCAGGATCATGCTCCGCATTCAAATCCAAATCGTTCAGGCTGATCTGTGTCCTGTTCTTCCTTTGTTTGAGAAAATTAATGGTCTTATTCACCGCGATCCGGTACACCCAGGTATAGAAGCTTGATCCACCTTTGAACGATTTCAGCGCGTGAAAAGCTTTGATAAATGCCTCCTGCGCAAGGTCATTCGCGTCCTCGTGATTCGAGGTCATATGGTAAACCGTAGCGTAAATACGCTCCTGGTAACGCCGCACTAATTCATCATAAGCTACCAGATCTCCCTTGCGCGCTCGCTTCACGAGCGTCATCTCATCCACGGACGCTGGAGCCGCGGCATCGGCCGGTGCATCTTGTCCCTTTGGGGCCATACGAGAGACTGGTTCCGCCATAATCATAGGCTGTTTTCAGGCACAACCCTAAGCGCCTCGGTCTGGCCGGCCAGATATTCCGTCAAACCATGCAATCCGACCTGGCCATTGGAATGGGGCAATGCCCGCAACACCCGGCGGGCCTTTTCCAAGTACTGGCGCATAATGTCCAGGGAGGCGCTAAGAGCGTCGTATTTTGCCAGCAACTTGATTATCCCAGTCATCGCTCCGCCATTAAAGTTTCGAACTAGCTCTTCCAACCGCTTACGGTCCGCGCCATCTGCCCGTTCCCACAGCAACAACACCGGCAACGTAAGTTTGCCCTTCGCCAGATCGGTGCCCAGGGATTTGCCCGAAACCGATTCCGACCCGAACAAATCCACGCAATCATCATAAACCTGGTAGGCCGTCCCGAAAGCCATGCCGAACTCTCTGAGTGCCAGCCGCTGTTCAGACCCCGTCCCGCTCAGGCAGGCGCTTAGCTCACACGACAGCGCAAATAGCTCCGCTGTCTTCATTTCAAGCACCTTGAAGTATTTCTCCCGTGTAAATTGGAAATCGCGCCGATGCTGCGTCTGAAGAATTTCACCGGAACAAACCGTGTTTGTCGCCATTGCCACAGCGCGGCAAACATCCGGCGTCGGAAAGCTGGCTGCCAGCTTCAGCGCCTGTGCAAACAGACAGTCTCCGAACAAAACCGCCGTCTCGTTCCCCCAGTTCGCCGCCAACGTAGGCCGACCACGTCGCACCTCCGCTTCATCTATCACATCGTCATGGACCAGCGTCGCCAGGTGCACCATCTCGATGATCACCGCCACTGTGATATGGGTGTCGTTGGGCTTGCCCAGCGCGTTCGCCGTCAGTGCCACCAGCGCCGCGCGCAAATGCTTTCCCTGGCCGTTCAGCGCATAATCCGCATAGGCAACGATATCCGGCTCGAACGTATCAACCTGCTTCGCAAGCCGGGTCCCAACTGCATCGAGAAAGGGCTCGATCGGACCGATAATTTGTTTCCAGGGATAAGCCGCCTTGGTGTTCGGAGTGCGTCTTATTGGCGCAGAAACCACTTTGGAATCAGCGGCTAACATGTACGTCGAATCTAAGGTTGCCATCTGTTCAAGTCAAACCTGTTATCTCCAAACGCCGCTTTGCAGTCCCCGGCGTGGCTTCATCCTAACTTATCACAACCGCCACCGGATGCGGCGTAAAAGCTCTCATAAACCTCTTAACGACACTCCCAAACTGTCGCCAAACACCTCGTGGAAGTTACAAGACCGCTGGTCAAGTCGTGATTTCCCGGTTTCAGATTTCATAGAAATGGTTATCTTCTGAATGTGCCGACTTTCGCGTCACCACTCGCCGAGCTGCCCGCCCTTAACCTGGTCATGGTTCCGGATCTTTGGCAGCAGCAGGCCGTCAGCGCCCTCCGCGAAGGCCACGACGTTGTTGTTCAAGCACCCACTGGCGCTGGCAAAACCCTGATTTTCGAGCTCTGGTCCAATAATGGCAAAAACCACGGCCAGGCCATTTACACTGTCCCAACCCGCGCACTAGCCAACGACAAACTCGCCGAATGGCGCGGTCGCGGTTGGGATGTCGGCATTGCCACCGGGGACCTAGCCGAAAACCTCGGCGCACCAATTCTCGTCGCCACGCTCGAGACTCAGAAGAACCACCTCATCCGGGGCGATGGTCCTTCGTTGCTGGTGGTGGACGAGTACCAGATGCTCAGCGACCTATCCCGCGGTTTGAACTACGAGCTCGCCATGGCTCTTGCCCCGCCTCATACGCAGTTGCTCCTCCTCAGCGGCAGCGTCGCCAACCCGCAGGATGTTGTCAAATGGCTCCACCGACTAGGGCGCAAAGCCGTTCTGATTCGCAACGACCACCGCCCCGTGCCGCTCGAGGAGGTCCACGCCAATCAATTAAGCTATCATTTGCCCAGCGAAATCCGCGGTTACTGGCCGCGCCTCGTCGCCAAAACCCTTGCTGAAGACCTCGGGCCAATCCTCATCTTTGCCCCACGCCGCCAGGCCGCCGAGGCAATGGCCGCCGAACTCGCCCGCCAATTGCCCACGCCCAATCCACTCCAGCTCAGCACCGAGCAAAAGAACGTCGTCGGCGAGCATCTGGCCAAGCTCCTCAAGGCCCGGATCACCTTTCATCACAGCGGATTAAGCTACGGCGCCCGGGCGGGCGTCATCGAACCGCTCGCCAAAGCCGGCCAATTACGCGTCGTTGTCGCCACGATGGGGCTGGCTGCCGGCATTAACTTCTCCCTGCGCACCGCCGCCCTCGCCGGTGAATCCTACCGGCGCGACGAAGCCGAGCAACTCCTCAAGCCCGACGAAATCATGCAGATGTTCGGCCGGGCCGGTCGCCGCGGCCTAGACGAAACCGGCTTCGTGCTCATCACCGCCAATGAACTGCGCCTGCTCGACGCCCATCCCTGCCACCTATCCCGCAGCGCCGCCGTGGACTGGGGCGCTTTGCTCGGGCTGATGGCTGCCGCCGCCCAGCATGGCCGCGACCCCTTCCGCGAAGCCGTCCGCACGCAGGAACGACTTTTCACCACCAAACCCATTTTCCTCGGCGTGGAAGAATCCCTGCGGCATCCCGACACACCCTGCGGACTAAAAACCGACGCTGAACGCGCCCGCCACGTCCGCAGGCTCGTCCGCCAGATGCTCAACAGCCGCGGCGAATGGGAAACCATCCCCGCCCCCGTCTCCGTGCCGGTCAAAGACATCCGCACACCGGCAACTGCCGACACCCAACCTCCCACCGCTCAAACCGCCGCATGGCAATCCATTCTTTGCATCCCCCAGGCCCTAGAAAAAGTCGGCACCGGCACCCTTTGCGTCGTGTCTGAGGACGCCGCCAACGGCAAAATTTATGGCCGCGCCATCACCGTCGCCGACCAGCTCGCGCAGGAGCGCGTCCTTCTCGCTAAATGGGTTCGCCGGCTAACCAACTGGAACGGCCGCCAAGCCCCGCTCGCCGTCTGGACCGGCAAAATCGTCCCGCTCCTCGAACAAAAGCTCGCCCAGCAAAGGACACCTGTCGTCAGTCTCCGGAACGAGGCCCACCGCATCGTCGCCCACGTCAGCATCGCGGACCTCACCCTGCGCGTCCCCGTCGATTCCCACGGCGTCGCACTTTGGCGGCCTGCCGAGCGCGAGGTCCTCCCCGCCGATTGCGCCCGATGCCCCCTCGTCCCCGTCTGCCGCCAACTCCCCACCAGCACCGGCGTCGCCCTCCTTTGGCGCCGGCTCGGGCTCGTGGACGGCGCCGGAGTGCCCACCTTTCGCGGCCGCATTGTCAGTTTCTTTTCCCAGGGCGACGGACTTGCCGTCGCCGCCGCGCTCGAGGACAAGACGTATCCCCTCGACGAACTCATTTACGATCTCGCCAATCTCGACGCCGGATTCCGTTTTTGCGGTGAAGACACCAACCGCTGGGGCGGCCGCCTTGGGCTCGTCTGCCACGACACCTTCGGCTTTCAGTCCATACCCGGTTATCTCGAAAACGGCGTCCCGCCCAAATACGGCGTCGGCGCCGAGCAAGTAGTCGCCTCCGTTCACAAGAACCCGCTCAACAAGCACGCGTGGCTCACCGACCTCCTTGGCCCCGGCGACATCGACCGCGTCATCATCGAATGGCGCAGCCTTCTCCGCCAGATCGCCCACGCCCCCGACCTCGACTGGCCCCGCTGGCGCGCCTTGCAAGCCATGGCCAAAACCATCCTCAACGAAACCACCTCCCCTACCCTCACCAACCTGCCACCGCTCGAATATCATCAAACCCGCCGCGTTGACCACCGCCTCCTCCTCCGCCGACACTAAAACCGTCCCCACTACTCAACTCTCAACCCTCAACGCATGAATGGTCGACATTTGCTGTTGCATGAGACTTTTTGAGCCGTTTTGAGACCGGTTTTTTGGTACGCGCGGGGAAATGATGGGCGAAGGGCAAGTGACCAGTAATCGGTGAACTGTGAAGTCGCGCCAGCAGCGTGGTTAAAGGATGGAATCGGACCAAAACTGACCGAAATCGGTCCGATTTCCGATTTCGGAACGGTTTGACCAAACTTGACCGTAATTTAAAAAATGTTGGTTAACATTCACAGGGAATAGATTATGTAAGTGACTTGTGATAAAGTCGTTGCGCCACGCAACCGGTCTCCGCCGGGTGGATTTGAAACTTGACCGGTAAAGTTTGAAATGGGGTGAAAACTTTACCAAAACTTGACCAAAACTTTACCAAATTGGACTGTTTTTTCTGCTGGTTGATATTCTCGGGCGGTCCATGGCACGGACTGACCGCGGCTATGGCACCGCCAAAACAGGTTGCGTCTTGCAAGTAAATCATCATTCCGGTTCAAAGATGCCGCTCCGATGGAGCTCTATGTGTTTTGGAAACGCCATTCTATAAAGATGCCAGCCCTCCGGGCTTTTCCATCCGACTTGCCAAACTTGCAGGCCGAGCGCCGCGCCAACAACTGTTCCGTGATACTTTTTGAGCCGTTTTGAGACCGGCTTTTTGGCACACGCGGGGAAGTGGAGAAAGGATGGTCGAGGGACGATTGTGGAGCGCGGTACACCATGGTACACTTCGGTACACTGGGGTACACCAAAATCAGAATTTTCGGAGGATTGCAGGTCATCCGGGTTGACGGTCCGGGGAGAAAGCGGTGATGAACCGCACGCCGCACAAACGCCAGAAGTCCTCTCGCTTTGTTGAAAACATTCATGACCTGCGAGCCCCCCCCCAACGGCGGAGGGCCCGGGTTCAACTCCGCTCACGGTCGCGTTTTCAGCGCTCATGGAACTCTGTATCATATCGTTTTCATACACTTAGCACTTTCCGGTTCATTGCGCAAGACAATAAAAGTATTTTATTTATATGATACAACATCCCAAAATGGGCGAAGATGCGAGGATTTTGCCACAGATTGAACACTGATTAAACACGGATTTTCGGAATAAGAATTTAACGCAAAGACACTAAGCCGCAAAGGCGCTAACAGAAAAGCCACTGATTGAAGCCGAAGGTTGGTCTCCCGAGGTTGAATACGGATTTTTAGCCACAGATGGCACAGATTTCGCAGAGTCGAAGGTCGGCTTCTGACCGGGCGGCAAGGATGCCGCCAGCTACGGCAGGCAAGATGCCTGCCGCCACAAAAATGCGCGCCTCGCTTAAATTCACCTGCCGGATCACCCTCTCGCAATCGATTGCCGCTCACCCCCTGCCGAAATCGCCAAAGCCATTGGCGCGAAGCTAAAATTGCCAAAAACTGATGGAGTCCTCTGTTGACGCTCTCCACCCAGTCTCGCAGGATTGGCGCTGCAATGGCTGAGAGCGAAAACCAATTCTCCCTCACCGACGCAGCGGACAATGTTGGGCGGCTCCAAAAAGCAATTTCTTACCAATCAGCTGGATTCCAAACGCAACCTACAGTTGGTTTTCAACAATTCGCGCTTTGCGTGCCTCCATTCTCCAGAGCATCAATGCACCGAACATCGAAACTCACCGTTACTAATAGTTTTGCCCGGTTGTCGCAAATCGGCCCGGCGCGTCACTAATAGACGACGATATGCATTCGTTTGAACAGGCCACTGCATGGACTTGACCGACAAAGAATGCGTCGAACGCTGTCGTGATGGTCATCCAGAGGACTTCGGTTCGCTGGTGGATCGCTACCAGAAACCGCTGTTTTCTTACCTTGCAGCGCGGGTCGGCAACTTCCCGCAGGCTGAGGAAGCGGCGCAGGAATCGTTCGTGAGAGCTTTCCAGTCTTTGAACAAACTGCGGAAGCCGGAATCGTTTTACTCCTGGCTGCTGGGCATCGCGGCACGGGTCGCCAAGGAACACTTCCGCTCTTTGGAGCATCGGCAACGTGACTGCGAGGCTGCGGAAACCATGATGGCCGGCGCGGCCGACAGCGGTGAAGAGTATCCTTTGGAAGAAGCCATTACCGCCCTGCCCGAAACCCATCGTCAGGTGATTCTCTTGCGGTATTACGAACGGCTCTCCTGCCAGGAGGTGGCCACACGACTCGGCCTGCCGCTGGGAACGGTCACCAAAACGCTTTCGCGCGCCTACGCCCTGCTGCGTCAGGAGCTTGCGGCCCGCGAAAGCGCGGAACCAACAGTCAACCAAACGTGACAATTATGAACTGCGCTGAATGCCGGGACAATTTGGTCGCCTGCGCGGAAGGGTTTCTGGATCGCGAAGCATTGATCGAATGCCGGACTCATCTGGAAGCCTGCATCGGCTGCCAGGCTAAATACAAGGCAATCGCCGGCTTGCAACAGCGGCTGGTCGCTCGTGGCCAGGCCGCCGCCGAGGTGTCCCTTGTCGAGCCGGTGATGAGGCGAGTTCTCTCAAAAGGAAAAGAACCGGAACGAGAAACCATTATGAGCAAAATCTTACGACATCGTTGGGGATTTGGACTGGGCGCTGCCGGATTCGCGGCAGCCGTCACGCTGATCTTCATCCTCAGCACACCAAAAATTCAAGCTGCCGCAGCAGAGGCTATGACCAGGGGCGCACAGGCCGTGGCTAAGCTTACCACCATCCACCTGCGCGGTCACTTGCGCACACCACCGAGTGACAACTTCAGTGCAATCAACCCCAACTCTGATTTTGTTACCGTGGAGTTGTGGAAACAGTTCGGACCGGAACTGAAATGGCGCGTCGAGAAGCCCGGGCGGGTCGCCGTCATGGATGGGCAGTCCACGATGCTCTTCATCAAACCCGATGAAGCGCTGAAATTCCCGCAGCCGTCGGCCAGTGCGTTCGACACGCAATGGCTGCACGAGTTGGCCAACCTCAACCAAGCGCTCAATGACGAGTTGAGCGCCATCAAAACCCATGGCTGGCCGGTGACTCTCACTCAGGAGCACGGTGCGGATGGGAAACCGAAGTCCGTAATTACCGTCGAAGCCAAGTCAGGTCTGCTCACCGGTGATTATCTCAAAAACAAGTTTTTCAGCACGGCGGACACGCGCCGGGTTTATGTGTTCGATGATCAAACTGAAATGTTGGATTCGGTGAAGATTTATGTCCACGCCGACCCGGGCGAGAAGCTAATTTTTGAATTGAACCAGATTGACTGCAACCAGCCGATGGATGCCAGCGTCTTCCAGCTTCAATTGCCGACCGACGTAAAATGGGCGGGGCAAATGCAGATACTGCCTGACAATGAGAAATATGCCGCCATGACCTCGGAGCAGGCCGCCCGGGCATTGCTCGACGCCTGTGACCGTGAGGACTGGACTGAGGCGGCAAAATTCTTCGACCCGCTTACTGCCGGGGAAAAGCAAACCCTCGGCGGCCTCCAGGTCATCAGCATCGGCACGCACTTTACTTCTGCCATCTCGCTGATCAGCGGGGCGCAGTTCGTGCCCTATGAAATCAAGCTCAAGAATGGCGAAATGAAAAAATGGAATCTCTCCCTCAAACGCGACGGCCAGACCCACCGGTGGTTTGTGGATGGCGGCATTTGAGGGTGTTGGAACCCTCCACCACATCACCCGCGCAGCGTACAATATCGAGCGGCGCCAAAAGGCAATTTCCTGTCAATTTGTAATTTCTGCGGACTCGACAGCCGGGAGAGGCTGGGCTAAAGCGTCCCGGGGATGAAACGAATTGTTTATCTGTTGCTAGCCCTGGCCGCGGGATGCCAGGCTCCCGTGCTGGGACCTTACACTTCACCGGCTATTCACGGGCGGGTGCTGGATGGCGGCACGCGCCAACCACTGGGGCGGGTGTTGGTCCGGCGTGGAGCGCACGAATCCGACAACGACCTGACGGCGCCGAAAGGCGGAGAGTTGCTGATGCAAAAGGCCGGCGTACGGACCGGACCCGACGGCTGCTTTTCCTTCCTCAGCGAGAGCGCACTAACCATTTTCCGTCCCGCCGACTGGAACCAGGCACAGCTCGAATTTAAGCGGAGCGGCTATCTGCGCTTCCAGACGAATTACTCGATTCCAACTCCGGCCACCAATTTACCCAACGGTGAGCCCGCGTTCGACACCGGTGATATATTGCTCCAAAAGCGGTGAGGCCCTTGTGAAAAAGAGGCCTCCATTGCCTCCTTCACATCAGCCACGCAACGCACAGTCGAGCGGCGCCAAAAAAAACAATTTTTTATCATTTTTTGTATCGGTGGCGCCGGGGAGGAAAATAGAGCGACACAATTGACTGACCCAATTGCGAATTTATGATTCCACACATTATCCACCAGACTTGGAAGACGGATGACATTCCCGGGAACTTCCGCGCTTTCTCCGCAACCTGGCGGGACCGCAACCCTGATTGGACCTACCGATTCTGGAGCGATCGGGATCTTCTTAAGTTCGTCGCAATCCACTACCCAGCCTTTCTTGAGCTGTTTTGCAGCTACCGCCTGGGGGTCCAGCGGGCGGATGCGGGCCGCTACATGCTCCTTCATCATTTCGGGGGGATTTATGCCGACATGGATACGGAATGCATCCAGTCGCTGGATCCGCTCGCGTCAGAGGATGAGAATCGGGTGATTCTCTGCGAGGAGCCGAAAACCCACTGGCCCAGGGCGGCAAGCTTGCGTGGTCTGCCGATGATGCTTTTCAACGGAGTAATGGCCAGCCCGGCAGGCCATTCTTTCTGGCCTCATTTGTTGGCACGGATGGCCGAGGTACAGGATGCATCCGATGTCCTTGATTCCACCGGTCCGTGCCTGCTCACCGGAGCGGTGCTTTCCTACCCGGAAAACGGGGCGGTTCGGATTGAGGGCGCGAACTTCTTTAACCCGATCGATATCTTTGGGAACACGCCCTATGATCTCAAGGTGGCGAAGTGCTACTCGATCCATCACTGGTCCGGCACCTGGTGGCGCGAATCTGAGGCGGGATGGTGGGAGCGAAAAGGGGCCAGTCTGGCCAAAAGATTTTACCGGGTGAAAGCGCGACTCTGTGGTGGAAAGCGACTCGATCCTAAAGCCGCGCGCGCGGCGATTGCGCCGGAGGCGATTTCCGCACCGCTACCTGAAGGCGAAAACATTGCAATCCTTGTTCCGGTTCGCGACGCAAGCCAGCACATCGCAGGCTTTCTTGCTGCCATTGATAAACTTGAGATTCCAAAAGAGCGCCTGAAGCTGGTCTTCTGCGAAGGTGACAGCCGCGACGATACCTATGAACGGCTGGTTCGACTTACGGATCCGCTAAAGCCATTCTATCGCGAGATCGTTCTGCTGCGAAGGGAGACGGGAACACGTTTCGACCCTTCGAAACGATGGCTGCCTTCGATTCAGCGGACCCGGCGTGCCGGAATTGCCAGGGTGCGCAACCACCTTATTGATCAAGGATTGAATGATACGGACGACTGGGCACTGTGGATAGACATAGATGTCTGGAGTTTTCCTGCGGACATTGTAGCCCAACTGATGGGAGCCAAGGCGCGAATAGTGGTGCCGAACTGCGTAATTAAGCCCGGTGGCCCGAGTTTCGACCTCAACAGTTTTATTTCCAAACCAGTTCGACGGGATTATCGTTACTTCCGCAGGATCAAAGGCGGGATTTTTCAGCCACCGGCAAACTACCCGTTAAGGCTAAAGCTCAGCGACTTGCGTCACAGTAATCGTGTGCCTCTTGATAGCGTCGGCGGAACAATGCTTCTGGTTGATGCCGTCCTGCACCGGGGAGGCCTTCGTTTTCCGGAACTCCCCTATGACGACCTTATTGAGACCGAGGCTTTCGGGCGTCTGGCGAAAGATTGTGGCATCACACCGATTGGACTGCCTCGTGTCGAAATTCTCCATGTGCCGTGATAGGGTATGACCGCATAAACCGACAGGAGAAGTTCCAAGCTGATTGCTTTTCAATCCCCCGCCAGGGAGGCCCCTTTCCTTACCGCAAAGTCCACTGCCTTAGGCCCGAATCGCAGTCTTTGGGCTTGCCTCGAAAGAACGAACGGACCCGGGAGAGAGAGGATTCATGCAGAATGTCGAGCGGCGCCCAAAAGCAATTCCCTGTTAATTAATTAGCCGGCGGCATCACATCGCTGGCGAGCGGATTTATGTTCCTGCTTACTTTTTGGCTTCTCAAATGTCCTCGCCGGGGATTTCAACGGCGTGTCCCGAGCGAGCAGTGCGGCATCCAATCGCTGCCAAATGTCTTCCGGATCTTCCAAACCTACGGAAAGGCGAATCAAGTACCGAGACACCCCGCACGATTCTGCCCATGCCAATTCCGCATAGTACGCCAGAAGGGTGAAGGGGCAAGCGAGCGTAAAGACTGTGCCGAGGCTCGGCCCTTTGCAAAACGGCATACGATCGTAAATGTCCGGTGATTTCGTTTCAGCGTTTTTGGGCAGGAACGTGATGAGCGCGCTCCAACCCCCATTCGCGCGGCGAACCGCCTCGTATGCCTCCTGGAATTCCCATTTGGGATACCAGACGCGTTCCACTGCCGGATGACTGCGCAAGCGCTCGGCGATGAGAAGGCCGCTGTCGTTGTGCTGTTTCATCCGCTCCGGAAAACGTCGGGCTTGTTTATCGAATACCTGCACCTCTTCATGATACAGCAGCTCTTCGTGCTGGGCGCGCACGATGGATTTGAGTTCGCGATGAAGAAACGATCTCGGATTGCAGATCAACGCCCCCCCCATCGCATCGCCGGTCCCGACGATGAACTTGGTGAGGCTGGTCGCAATTAGATCCGCATGGCCGCCAAGATCCACGTTGAGGGGGGTGGCGACAACATCATCGGCGATTAAAGGGAAGCGATATTCAGCGCGAATGGGCGCAACAAGGCGCAAATCGGCGCAACCGAGCAAAGGATTGCCCGGGATCTCGCAAAAACATGCCGCCAACGGCTGCCGGCGCAGCAAATCCCGCAACTCGCCGTCAATTTGGTCGAGTTTGTGAAGCAAAATGCCGCCATGACCTAGTTTCTGCTGGAGCTTCAAGGTGTCCACGTAAGGGAAACCCAGCTGAGCCGTGGGCAGACCCGGAGTTCGCTCGATGACAGCCTGGAGAGCGGCGAATTGTGCGGCCATTCCCGAGGGTTTCAGAAACACGTCATCCTCGGCACAATCATAAAAGCCAGCGAGCTGCTGTCGCAAAGAACGGCGAACCGAAGGGTCTCCAGATTGCGTGCCGCGCTCTTCCAGAATAGCTTGAGCCTGCCTGCTCGAAACGATGAGGCCAGTATGCTGCCAGAAGGCACGCATGGCGTCATGGCCGGCCGAATCGGTCAGGACAGCATAAACGCCCCTACGGGCCACAACTTCCACCCGCCCAACGCTGGAACGGTGGATAAAGTCTGCGCAAAACGTCGCGGCGGATAAGGATGGGAAAGGAAGGCAAGGCCGATCCCCGCCGATTTGGCGGGCCAGCTCCTGTACTGACCGGTGAATAAAAAAGCGGGGATAGCCATTGGTAAGCCGGGCCATCGCCCCGGGTTTCTTTTCCTCGTAATCCACAACATCCTGCCAGCGCGGCAGCGACACAGAAACCGCATGGGGCGAAGGCGGGATTGGCTGGCCAACGTCCTCGGGTCTGCAGATTGGATCTTTTAGCAGATCGCGAAAGCTCATAGCCGGCAGGAAGGGTTCTGGCCCCGGACGGGACAGGAATGAAGGTTCCTCTTTGGAATCATGAACGGAATGCCTGGGCCGCAGCATAGTTTACCGCGCCTGTTCCGGTTGTCTTTTTTCATCAGCATTCCAACAGCAAAAACGACGCGGCAAACTGCGTTAGTGCGGACAGCCGTCACATGCCATCGAGTCTGGGGCAGAACCTAGACCAGCTCAGCGAATAAATCCAACGGTTTTCAAGAGTTTTCCTCCATCTTTAAGTATGTGCTTCAATCCCCCGCCAGGGAGGCCCCTTGCCTTACCGCAAAGTCCACCGCCTCAGGCCCGAATCGCAGTCTTACGGTTTTCTCTGCGGAAAGGATCTGCCTCAACATATTATCGGGATTCCTGCAGAGGTCGATGACATGACGGGCGAGGCCTTCGTCTGAGCTTGCCAACAGGACTTCCTCATTTTCAATCAGCCCGAGCCCTTCGACCGCCACGGCAGTCGCCACGATTGGCAATCCCGAGGCCATTGCCTCCAGGATTTTGATCCTTGTCCCGCCGCCTTCCGAAAGGGGGACCACGGCAATATGAGCCCGCTCATAAAACGCCGAGAGACTTTTGGGATTGGCGTAGAGCTCAATGCCTGGCAACGCGGCGAGGGATTTAACAACCGGATTGGGATGACGGCCCGCAAAGACCACTTTGGCGGATGGGAACGTCTCTCTGACTATTGGGAGAATCACCCGCGCCAGTCTTTCAGCCGCCGCCACATTGGGCCAGTATCCAAGATGTCCGACAAAAAGCATAACGGGGCCGTTTTTGCATTCGCGAACTCGCGACAGGCCTTCGTTCCGAAGCGTGTCGAGCCTAGGTATGCTATTGGGAACCACGTAAATCGATCCGGTGGGCTGATGGAGTTCAACGAGCCGTTCCCGGTCCTGATCCGAGCAGACCCAGATTCGGTCAACCGTTTTCAGGGCCCTCTTTTCCAGCTGCCTGATCCTTGCGACATCATTCTTGAAAATAGCAGAGAGCCGAACTTTCCCTGACATTCGGGCCTGCCTCTGTAAAGCGAGATCGGACTCGATGTTGTGCATATCCAGAATGAGAATATTTGCCAGCGGCCTCAGGTGTTTCAGGAGCGCAGCCAGCGGGATGCCCTCGACAATGATGGTATCGGGGCGGAAATCCCGGATGATTTCCAAAAGGCGCGGCAGAGCTGAGCGAGGAATCCTCGCTTCGACGCTGCAACGCCATGATGACAATGATTTAGACCGTTCGCCAGGCCGGCCGACAGAGAAAAATTCGATTCCGGGTCTGTGTTCGGCCATTTCGGATCCGCCCGGACGAATCGAGACCAGTCTTACAAGACCCAACTTCCCGGCAGACAAGGCATTTTGGTAATGTCTAAGATCGCCCCCGGACACTGGCACTGAAGCGCTGTCCACAGTTACAATGAGAGTGCGCCGCTGGTTTTTCAAGTAATCAAGGTTTTGCGGGACGGCGAGCGGTTTGCGCATGCCGAGGCGCTGGAAAAGGCCTCCGACTTTAATGCGACAGTTATACCGAAAAACCTTCCAAGTCGGACGAAACAGGGGATGCCTGCGGACAAGCCGTATGATGCTCCCGGCCTCCGAATACTGGCGATTCATGATCAGTTGTCGCGCGATCCGCAGCGCAACCCAAGCAATGCGCTGCTTCAAGGCAGTTTCCGGGACACCGCAGGCGGCGAGTGTTCTAAACGCGCGGGATATGCCGAGAAGGGTATTGCGGGGCGACGCGGTGAAGCGACGCGACATCCTGGCCTCGTCAAGTTTGTAAATGAGGACAGGTTCTGCTGAAGTCACAACGCGAACCTTGGCGAGTAGAGCCGCCCAATAGCAGGTATCTTCATCGAGACTAATCGTCTCGGGGAAGCGGATACCGATGGCTCTGGAAGTCACGAGCAGGGCGCTCCCCATCGCGATGGGCCACAACTCATTAGCGAGGTAGCGAATCACGTTCTGATCACAATCATCCGTGTAGCCATGCGGGATCTTGATTTTATCCCGCCGATTCGCGGTTTGGCGGATACAGGCCCCTATTGCCAGACCCGCTGCGGGATTTTCAATGAGCTTTGTGGCAAGAATCGATAGCGCTCCGGGAACAAGTTCATCATCCACATCAATGAAAAACAAAAATCTGCCTTGAGCGCGCGCCATCCCGAAGTTTCTTGCGGCACCCGCCTTTCCGAAGGAAACAGGGAGTATGAGAAGCGGCAGGCCGTGTCTTTGCGCCGTGTCTTTTGCTATTTCCGTTGTTGCATCCTCTGATCCATCGTCGACAAGAAGTATCTCCCTGATCAAGCCGACATCGGGGATCAGGCTTCGCAGCAAGGCAGTGATAGAAGACACTGCATTGCGCGCCGGAATAACAACGGAAACCACAGCTCGCTGTGAAATTTGGCAGTTGATTGTGGCAACTTCCGGGTTCATCTCGGGTTCCATGCGCCACCGGGTGTGCCCGGTTGCAATGGAGGGATTGAATTTCTGACCCAGCCTTGAAATTGTAAATACGGAAAGCAGATCAATTTGGTTCGAACCGACCCCGGTTCAGGAGCCGATCATAAAAGACTTTGAGCGGGGAAACCGGCAGCAGCGAGAGGCTCTCAAGGCTTTCGATGGTTTGGGGGGCCACCTCAAATGGAGATTGTTCTGGCAGCCATCTGTAAGTGTATCCATCTTTGAGCTCGGAAGGGGGGCTCAACACATAACCACCCAGCGCCTTGACGTGGCCCGCGCGATGGAATCCGAAGTGGAGGCTTGAGGAAACAGTCGGTTTTACGGTTTTAAGATAAACGTGAAAACCGTGAGGGCTTCTAGCAACCGGGGTTGAAGCAACAAGATCATGATTCTCCCTTTGCCACCTTTGATATGCAGACACTTTATCAAAATCCAGGATCATCAGGTTCATATACCCGCCGATTATTCCAATATTACTCTCAAATCCATCGAACCAGCTTTTGATGGTCTCAGGGGACGGCGGATGCTGGGAGAGATGGAAAGCGACACTGTTGAAGCAGAGTTCCTTGAGATTCTTTCTCCGGGTCTGCAAGTGAAGCGGAGCATAACCGATGGTCTCGATATCAAGATGCCTGCCTCTTCGGCTAAGCGGGACGCAAAGGAAGCCGTGTGATAAAAGTTTCAGTGCGTAATCAACCATTATTTTATGACTTGTTTGCTGTGCAAGCGATAAGCCGAACGAGTCTCATCACTCTCAGCCGGAAGTTTTGTGCGTCAAGTTCTGCAAATTAGTTTTTCTGGCGGCCACGAGGCAAATCATTCGTGTAGCGTACAATGTCGAGCGGCGCAAAAAAGCAAATTCATCAAAAAGACCGGCGTGCCGGTGCTCATCCACTTGGGCGCGGAGGCGTTGAATCTATTCAAGGACTTGCCATCCGAAGGCGTGTTGTTCCCCTATCTGTCGCGTGTGCGCGCTGCCGATCGCGCCACGGAGTTCAGATCCCGTTGCCGGCAGCTTGGCATTAACGGCGTGACGCTCCACAGCTACCGCTACGCTTGGGCGGAACGCGCCAAGACCGTCGGCTATCCCGAACGGTTCGCGCAGGAAGCTTTGGGACACAACAGCAAGGCCGTGCATCGCGCCTACGCGAAACGCGCCCTGATGAAACTCCCGTCACTGGAAGAATATGAGCAGCGGGCAGCGGAAAAGCCGCTAACGACGAGAACTGAGGACCAGCCATCCACTCGTCCATGACCCGAACACCAAAAGCCCCACCCCACACACCGGAAGCAAGTGTTTCTTGGCAAAACTACGACAAATTTGAAATCTGCTGTCAAACATCGAGTGACGCCATGCGGCGAATCTCCAAATCGTCGTAGCGCCTTTGAATCAAGGGAAAGTTCAAAGAAAAAACCAACGTGAGAGTGACTCCAGGAAGAAGAAAAACATACCAGACGAAGTAGGGCTGCTTGCAGAAAATTGCAACGATTCCGGTTATCGTGAGAAGCATTCCCAGCGCGATGAACAGTTTCGTCGTCGTCAGAACAAATTTGCGCGCTTTTCCAAAACCGGCGAGACATCCCACCAAACCGCCAAGACAACCGATAAATCCGCCAAAAATACCAACTGCGCCGCCGACCGTGCTGCTTTTATTTGTTGGCCACCAACCGCTAGTGACTCCCAAAAGTTGAATCGGACGAAGATAAACCGTTCCGTTTGCCGGCAGAGACAGTTTGACTTCTAGTTTTGTTGGCCAACCTTCATTTGACGCACGGTCACCAGCATTTGACGGACGGTCGCCAGCAACTGAAAACTGATAAGCCTTCCAATTCAATGTGCCGCCAAAAATCTTGGATTGTTTCCTATCGATTTCGTCACCACCAAGAGCAGGAGGAGGGATGTGGGCTATAAATGTTAACTCACCCATTTTATAGCCGTTTTGAGAGGTAAACTCCCGATTGGTGACCAGTATGGGAATTACTTGAACATTTTCGTGCTTCATGTCACACGCGATAGCGGTTGCATTTTTGATGACGGATGAATTGGTAAATGTGAAAAGTGAAATCTCCAACGGCGCGTTGTTGGTGTTTTCCACTTTCAAAACTAAAATTCCATCCATCGGAATTATTTTGCTGCCAGGAAACTGCTGTTGCACGTTCAGACTTTCCCAATTGAAGACGCTGCAAGTTTTTTGTGACGGTGCTTCCTGTGCTGCAGCGGATAAAACCAAACACATCGTCAAACTTGCTCCGAGTAGTCTTTTCATTTTGTTCCTTTCCTTTGATTTTGATAGGCAATCAGAAGTTTTTTAAAAACCTGCGAGTCGAGCTTGCCGTCCGAAAAATGTGCGCGAAGTTGACGCTCGAAGTCATCGTCAATTTTCTGGCTGTCGAGGATTTTGACTTTTTCAATCAACCGGTCGAGGCGCAACCGGAGCGTCGGGTAGGAAACGTCGTAGGCTCCGGCCAGATCCTTGAGTGACCCGGAAAACAGGATGAAACGCTTTATAAAGGCCAGATCCTCGTCCTCAAGAAGTTCGATCCACTGCTTTTTATCAAAATTGCTCATTTAATAAAGTTGAATCACACTTGTCTTTTATACAACTCAACAAAATGCAAGTCAACCTCTATTTTATTAAGCAGCAAAAAAATAAAACAGCATGGGTTTTCTCGGCCTGGCCGTTATTCGGGTTCCGAAAGACTCAACAAGCCGCTTCTCTTGGCGGCATTTTTCAATATCGAGCCGCGACGGCGAGCTGTTTGCCGCAGCGATTCTTGCGGCCGGAGTTCTTCGACCGCCAGTGATTCACAATGGCGTCGGAGGCTTTGGCCAGCCAGCGGAATGTCGTGCTCATTCATTGTCTTTTTTTGTAATTGATTGGGTGGGTTCTTTCCCCTAGCTATTAGGCAACAAACGAAAGGAATTTTATGGCTATTGGGTTTATCGGTCTGCTGGTCCTGCTGATTGTTGGCTTCTTCATCCTGATGTTCGTCATCGGCGCATACAACGGACTGGTTGCCTTGCGCAATCGCTATAAGAACGCGTACGCGCAAATCGATGTGCAGCTCAAACGGCGCTACGACCTGATTCCGAACCTGGTGGAAACCGCCAAGGGCTATATCAAACACGAACGCGGCACGCTGGAAGCCGTCATCGCCGCGCGCAATGCCGCGTCCACCGCCAGTATCCGCGCCGCCCAAAGCCCCGGCGAGGCCAGTGCCATGAAAGAATTGTCCGGGGCCGAAACGGCCCTGACGAGCACGCTGGGCCGCCTGTTTGCCGTGGCGGAGGCTTACCCCGACCTCAAGGCCAACACGACGATGATGGCCCTGATGGAAGAACTCACTTCGACGGAAAACAAGGTGGCGTTCGCCCGGCAGGCTTACAATGACTCGGTGATGACCTATAACACGAAGCGCGAGACATTCCCGACGAACCTGATTGCGGGGCCGTTCAATTTCGGGCCAGCCGAGCTCTTCGTCATCGAAAAGCCGGAGGAAAAGGAAGCGCCGAAGGTTTCATTCTGAGTTTCCAATTGCCAATTTGGCAATCAGGAGAAACTGGCAATGGACTTCTTTGACCGCGAGGAACGCGCGCGACGTAACACGCGGCTGCTGGTGGTGTATTTCGTGGCGGGCGTGACGATGCTCATCGCGGTGATTTACCTGGCGGTGCTGCTGCTCTTCAACGGCGCGACGCGAGTCCACGAGCGTCATGACTACGGTTACGGCGAGGAGCCCAAAATCTCGCTCTGGGACCCGAAGATTTTCTCCGGTGTCGCCATCTGCACGCTGGCGGTCATCGGCCTCGGCAGCGCTTTCAAGACGATGGAGTTATCCCGCGGCGGCAGCGCCGTGGCCAGCATGCTTGGCGGCCGGCCCGTCAGCCCAAACACCACCGACCCGAACGAACGCAAGCTGCTGAATGTAGTCGAGGAAATGGCCATCGCCTCCGGTGTGCCCGCGCCCCAGGTCTATATCCTGCCGGACGAAAGGGCCATCAACGCGTTCGCCGCCGGCCATACCACCAGCGACGCGGTCGTGGCAGTCACCGAGGGGAGCGTCAAATTGCTTACCCGAGATGAGCTGCAAGGCGTCATCGGCCACGAGTTCAGCCACATTCTCAACGGCGACATGCGGCTCAACCTGCGCCTGATAGGAATCGTCTTCGGAATCGTATGCCTGGCGGTTGTGGGCCGCATCCTGTTGCAGACACGCGTCCGCAGCGGGCGGGACAGGAACCCCCTACCCTTGCTCGGCCTGGTGTTGCTGGCGGTTGGCTGGATTGGCGTGTTGTTCGGCCGGCTCATCCAGGCTGCCGTGAGCCGCCAGCGCGAGTTCCTGGCTGACGCTTCCTCGGTGCAGTTCACGCGCAACCCCGCCGGTCTTTCAGGCGCGCTCCAGAAGATCGGCGCCTACAGCTTCGGCTCGCGCCTCGAAGCCGCCCAGGCCGAACAGGTCAGCCATATGTTTTTCGGCAACGGAATCAGCGAGCCGCTCTTTGGGCTCATGGCCACGCACCCCCCGGTCGCCAACCGCATCCGCGCCATCGACTCAGCCTGGGACGGGAAATTCCCTCCTCTTCGCGAAGAACAGTTTGAGGTAGTCCAGCAGGCTGCCATCGCCGACCTTGAGCATGCCAGAGCAACTCCGCCGCTCCTGAATACGATTCTCGGCACCACTATTCTGAGCGCGGGCGGCATAACCAAACCCGGGGTCAAACCGGAATTCGCTTTGCCCAATCTCGGCACACCCACGACCGCGCACCTGCAATACGCCGCCGACCTGCGGGATTCCATCCCTGCCGCCATCCAGACTGCCGTTCGCGATCCGCTCGGCGCCAGCTCGCTGATTTATGCCCTGCTCCTGAGCGCCGACGAAACTGTGCGGCGCAAGCAGCTTGACGAACTCGCGGCCGCAACTGCCGCTGCAATATGCCAGGAAACCCTCCGCATCCTGCCGGAAGTCCAGGCTGTCGCCACCAAGGCCAAACTGCCTCTGGTCAATCTCGCCCTGCCCGGTTTGCGGCATTTATCGCCCACCCAGTACCAGCAGTTCCGCACCGCAATCGAAAAATTGATCGAAAGCGACAGCGAAGTCGATTTGTTCGAATACGTGCTTCAGAAAATCGTGCTGCGCCATCTTGACCCGCAGTTCAACGACGCACGCAAATCTGTCATTCAGTATTACGCCCTCAAACCGCTCATTCCGGATTGCGCTGTCCTGCTCTCCGCGCTGGCTTACGTCGGACAAGAAGAACCCGGCAAAATCGACCTTGCTTTCCAAAGGGGAGCCCAGTCGTTGAGTCACGCCGCCCAGGTTCCGCTCAACCTCCTTCCGGCCGGCCAATGCGACCTGCAGCAGGTTGACGCGGCGCTGAACCGTCTCGTCCAAGCCGCGCCGCAAATCAAGAAGAACGTGCTCAATGCCTGCGCCCAAGCCGTTGCGGCCGATGGCGTTATTCTGGAAACGGAGGCTGAATTACTCCGCGCCATCGCCGACACGCTCGATTGCCCGCTACCGCCCTTTATACCCGAACTCTAGAGATTCATTAATAGCCTTGACCTGAAAGTATCGATCCTTTTAATTTAGTGGCTGGTTAGGCAAAATTCATGTTTGCGCAATTTAAAAGCCTGTTCTCCAATGACATTGGGATAGACCTAGGGACGGCAAACTGCCTCGTTTACGTACGTGACCGGGGCATTGTTTTGCGGGAACCGTCCGTGGTTGCTATTCAAGCAGGCACCACCAACGTCCTAGCCGTAGGCGAAGAAGCCAAACGGATGCTGGGACGCACGCCCGGAAACATTGTGGCCATCCGGCCGATGAAGGATGGCGTCATCGCTGATTTTGAAATCACCGAAGCGATGCTCCGCCACTTCATTCAGAAGGTACATCACCGGAAACTAATTGCGCCGCGCGTCGTCGTCGCGGTGCCGTCGGGCATTACGGAAGTGGAAAAACGGGCGGTCAAAGATTCCGCAACTCATGCCGGGGCGCGGGAAGTATATTTGATTGAACAGCCGATGGCTTCGGCCATCGGGGTGGGATTGCCGGTGCATGAGCCGGCAGGAAACATGATCGTTGATATCGGCGGGGGCACTTGTGAGATCGCCATTATATCCCTCGCCGGGATCGTCTTCAGCCGCAGCCTGCGGGTAGGCGGGGACGAATTTGACGAAACGATCGTGGCGCACATGAAGCGAGCCTATAACCTGATGATAGGTGAACGCACCGCGGAAGAAATCAAGATCCGTATCGGGTCGGCCTTTCCGCTGGAGCAGGAGTTAACAATGGAAGTCAAAGGACGCGATTTGAGTGCGGGGTTGCCGAAAACCCTGACCGTTCGCTCAGAAGAGATTCGCGAAGCCTTGCAGGAACCGCTCTCGAGTATTTTGGAGTCTGTCCGCATCACCCTCGAACGCTGTCCGCCCGAGCTGTCCGCCGATTTGGTGGACCGCGGCATAGTCATGGCGGGCGGCGGCGCGCTATTGCGCGGCATTGACCGGCTGGTAGCCGAAGAAACGGGTTTGCCGGTGCATATCGCCGACGACCCGTTGAGCGCCGTGGCCGAAGGCACCGGCCGGGTGTTGCAGGAACTTCACTTTCTCAAGCGCGTCTCTTCCAATTCCAAGTAATTCCCACCTCTCATCCGACCGTTAGGCTTTTGTCCCCGGCCAAGGGGCCTGTTTAGTGTCGTCCGCAGCGGAAGCTAAATCCTTCCTGCCCCGGATGGCTGGTTGAAGCTGTGAATTCAGCCCTGGAAGATTACGTAAATAACAGATGTTAAACCGGTCGCGCTACATCGTTTTGGGTCTGGTTGTAGTGGCAACGCTCATAATCTTGAACCTGCCAAGCCAAACCACCGTCCGGCTCAAGCTCGGAATTGGCAGCTTGTTTGTGCCGCTATTCGGATGGGCCGGCTCCGTCCAGCATGTCTCCGGACAAGCCGCTGACAGTCTCATTCCTCGGCAGGAACTGCTGAGGGCCAACGAACTATTGCGCCAGGACAATGACCAAATGCGTTTCCGGGCAATGCAAGCTGCGGAAACGGATCGCGAGAATGCGCGGTTGCGGGAACTTTTCCATTGGGAACACCAGACACCGTGGAAGCTCAAGCTGGCGTCCGTCGTCCTGCGGGAGCCGGCCAACTGGTGGCACACGGTACAAATTGATCTAGGCAGCCGGGATGGCCTGCGCGTCAATCTCCCGGTAATGACCACCGAGGGTCTGGTCGGGCGCATTTCCTCAGTCAGCCTCACCCGCGCCCAGGTCGTTTTGCTGGGTGACCCGAACTGCCACGCCTCGGCCCTTGTCGAAAATGAAACGCGGGACACCGGCGTGATTGGCTCCTCCGGTCCGCTGGACAGCGCGCTTGTCGAAATGGGGTACTTATCCCGGAACGCAAATTTGAAGCCGGGCCAGAGCGTTGTAACGAGCGGTCTGGGTGGGATTTTCCCCAAAGGCATCCCGATTGGGAAAGTGGTTGATTCACAAACGGCCGATTACGGTCTTTCGACAGTCGCGCGGGTCAAACTGGCCGCAAACCCGAACGCGCTCGAGAAAGTTTGGGTGCTTTTTCCATGACAACCCTGCGAGACAACCCCGCGAAGACTATACTGGACAAGGGCGAACTTTTCGGCCAGAGCCCCTCATTGATGGCGATTTCAATTACCGAATGAACTGGCTGAACACCATTTTTGTTTTAGGCACGGCCTTTCTGGCGGTCTTTTCAGAGACCGCCTTCAGCGGTGTCCGGCATCTGTTGGGCGCCCAGATTGATTTGCTGCCGCCGCTCATGGTGTATGCCAGTTTGTGCACCGGCCTGACCACTGTCGGGTTGCTGGCCATGTTTGGCGGGCTTTGGTTCGATTCGCTTTCGGCCAATCCCCTCGGCATCAGCGTCCTGCCCCTGTTCCTCGTCGGGCTGGCGCTCCATGCCCGGCGGGAATTGATCCTGCGCGATCAGCCGTTCGCCCAAATGGTAATCGGTTTCGTGGCCAGCGCGGCGACGCCGGTGTTGACGATATTGCTGTTATTTACCACGGGGCATATCCCGCTCCTCGGATGGGGCACACTCTGGCAGTTGATCGTCATGAGCGCCGGGGGCGCGGTGGCCACTCCCGTTGTATTTGTGCTTTTCGGCTGGCTGCATCGAACGCTGGTTCATGGCCGCGCCACGCAATCGAGTTTCCGGGCTGACCGGGAAATCAGAAGGGGCCGGAGCTAAGGATGAAGAAATACAAATTTCAACCGGCGATTACGCGCGCCACGCCTTTGAGCCGCCAATCCGACACGGGACAATTTTAATTATAGGCCGCTGATGCTTGTTTTTGACCAGTTAAAAAAAGACGACCCGCAGTTGCGCGCGGTCGCGCTGGTAGTTCTAGCGGGGTTGGGGATTCTGTTAACCGGGCTGTGGTGGGTCCAAGTGGTTTCGGCGGGCGACTACCAGGCGAACCTTGAAACGCAGTCTTTCCGCACCGTGCGCATCCCGGCGGTGCGGGGCAAGATCCTGGACCGCAACGGGATTGTGCTGGCTGAAAACCAGCCGCGGTACAACGTCAGCCTTTACCTCGAAGAGCTGCGCAAACCTTTCGACACGGCTTATTTTGAAGAAATCGCCCGCGCCAAAAAAGAGCTGAAAGAGCAGCAGAATCAACAGGAAAGAAGGCTGAACCGCAGCCTGACCAAGGAAGAGCAGAAACAATTCATCCTTTCGGCAAAGGAAAAGAACCTGCTCCGCCAGAAAGCGCGTTGTGAAATCGCCAGGCAAGCCGTTCAGCAAATCAGCCAGCGCCTACGCCAGCCGCTCACGCTGAACGCAACCAACTTCGAGCGCCATTATGAAACGCGCCTCGCCCTGCCCTTTCCCGTGCTGCTGAACCTGGACTCCACCAGCATCGCGCGATTTGAAGAACAATCGACGAGTCCATTAGGGATGGATCTGGAAATCCAATCAACGCGGGTTTATCCGTACACAAACGCGGCCGCGCATCTATTGGGGCGGTTGCAGCGGGACGACAGCTCCGAGGAGGGCGAGGATGCTTTCTTCTCCTACCGGCTGCCGGATTATCGCGGGCTTGTGGGACTCGAATGGGGTTGCGACAAGCAACTGCGCGGCACAGCCGGGGCAAAGTCGGTGCTCGTAAACAATATCGGCTACCGCCAGACGGAGAATGTGTGGAACCCAGCCTCGCCGGGGAACAATGTCGTGCTGACTATCGACCTGCCAATTCAGCTTGCGGCGGAGCGCGCGTTACGAAGCGCATACGGCCCCGGGACACGGGGGGCGGTGGTGGTTATGGATGTGAACACGGGCGATATCCTGGCAATGGCCTCATCCCCGTCACTGAATCCGAATTATTTCGTCCAGGGGTTTCCTCCGGGGGAATGGCAGCGGATTTTCGATTCACAAGCGGAGAAAAACCGCGCAACCCAGGAAAACTACCAGCCCGGCTCCATTTTCAAGACGGTGGTGGCCATGGCGGCGCTGGAAGCCGGCCTGAATCCGAATGAGATTTTTCATGCTTCTCCCAATCCCCAGCAACCGGGCCAGGCCATGATTTATGTGGGCCGCCATCCGTTCCACGACACCGCACCGCCGGGAGACTACGACTTTCGCCGCGCCCTCAAGCTCTCGAGCAACTGCTATTTCATCACCAACGGGCTGCGGGCCGGGATTGAGAACATCGTGAATCTCGGGCAGCGCCTGCATCTCGGGGAAAGGACGAAGCTCCCCACGCGACAGGAAACCGCCGGCAGTTTTCCAAGTTTCCACAGGGTCGCCGAGAACTGGTTTGACGGCGACACGGCCAACCTTTGCATCGGCCAGGGCGAGATTGCGGTGACGCCGCTGCAAATGGCGGTGGTGACCGCCGCGATCGCCAACGGCGGCACCGTTCTGTGGCCGCGCCTGGTGGATAGAATTGAGCCACTCGACCCGGCAGCGAGCGAGCCAGCGACAGTCTTTCCGAGCGGTCAAGTGCGGGACGAACTAGGGGTAAGACCGCGCACGCTCGAGATCCTGCGGGAAGCCATGTTAGCCGACGTAGAGGATTCCGATGGCACCGGACGGGAAGCGGCGGTGCCCGGACTACGGATTTGCGGCAAGACGGGCACCTCGCAAAAGAAGAACCTGCAAAATGTTCTCGAAGAGCACATCACCTGGTTCGTGTCATTTGCTCCGTATGAGAAGCCTCGCTATGCCGTGGCCGTGATGGTCGAGGTCGAGCATGGCGGCTCGGGCGGCAAGACGTGCGCACCAATTGCCGGAAAGATCTACGCCGCCATCCAGGACCGGGAACGAATTGGAACGCCTAAAAATGCAACGCTGGCAACGGCCAACTGAATGAAACTCACAACCCCTGTCAACACCGCCGTTTTTTCCAATGTTTGACGCTGTATTTAACAAGCCTCAGAGGCGCTTCGACCGGGTGCAGTTAGCCGCGCTTTGCGGGTTGATGCTGCTGGGCGCGGCATTCGTTTACAGCGCGACAATGGTCGGCGGGTTCGCCAATGCGACGCCGTGGTACAGCCAAAGCTGGTTCCGGCAGATCGCCTATTGCGGGCTTGGCCTAGCCGCGGCCTCGGCGCTCTGCATGGCGGATTACCGGTCGGTTGCCCGCTGGTCATTTGTGGTGTATTGGCTGATGATTTTGCTGCTGGTGATGGTGTTGATCCCCGGCATCGGCTCGATACGCTTCGGAGCCCGCCGCTGGATCGAATTGTACTTCTTCCAGTTTCAACCCTCTGAATTTGCCAAGCTCGGGTTCATCCTGGCGCAGGCGCATTTCCTCAGCCGCCCCCAGGAGGAGCTGCGCGCGCCCGCGATTTTCTGGAAAGCCATCGCCTTGATGATGCTGCCGTTCCTCCTGATCATGAAAGAGCCGGACCTCGGCTCAGCCCTGGTGCTATTGCCGACAGGCTTTCTCATGATGTACGTCGCCGGCACACCGAAGCGTTACCTGGTGCGGCTCCTGAGCGGTGTGGCCATCCTGGGCGCGTTATTTTTGGCGGACGTCCTTTTCGCGCCGCCGAAATGGCAGATTAAAATGGAAGATTACCAGCGGCGCCGGCTGCTGGTTTACTTCGGAGCGGAATATGCTCCGCCTCCGGGTGCGCCAAAGGCGGAGAAAGAACGCCTGCGGAAACAACAGTTTGATGATTCGCACAATGTGCGACAGGCGTTGATTTCCGTCGGCTCGGGCGGGTTGACGGGCAAAGGCTGGCGGCAGGGAACGCAGAATGCTTTAGGTTACCTACCGCGGGCGGTGGCGCACAACGACTTCATCTTCTCCGTCATTGCCGAGGAGAAAGGATTCGTCGGCAGCGTGCTGGTGCTCACGCTGTATGGGGTGGTCCTGTTCACGGGGATCAGGATCGCAGGCCAGGCGCGCGATCGCCTGGGCAAGTTGGTGGCGGTTGGCGTGGTCGCACTCCTCTTCAGCCACGTCTTTATCAATATCGGCATGAACATCCGGATTATGCCCGTAACGGGCGTGCCACTGCCGCTGTTAAGTTACGGCGGGTCATCAGTGCTCGGCTCCTTGATCGCTATGGGTTTACTGCAAAATGTACACATCTATCGAAAGGCTTATTAAACATGAATGACAGAAATTTTTCCCGGCGGCGCCGGGGCATGCGTTTCCGCCCAAGCGGCGGTTTGGGCCACAGCCAACAACAACAACGGCCGGACCGAGAAGCCACCCAGGCCCGGGCGGAGGCCGTCGGCGGCCCTCCCTCGACGGAGAAAGTGTATGACCTCCGTCACACTCACGAAATCGAACGGGCCGAGAATATCGCCGCCGGCCTACCGCCGGAAGGATTGCCCAAAACCGCACCTGAAGCCGCGCGGCCCGACAAACGGGACTACCGCGAGCCGAATCTTCAGACACCCGCCCAGGTGGAGGAGGAGAAACATTTCCAGCCGATTCCGGTTCCCGAACAGCCCAGGGGAATCGTCGAGAGCATCCGGTCAGCGGCCAGCACCCTGGTCAAGAAAGTTCAGCGGCTCATCAAGCCGGTCAAGAAAATCCACAAGGAAGTCATCATCAACGCCGAGACTCTCGAAACCCGCGTAGCTGTGTCCGAAGAGGGCAAGCTTGAGGAGTTCAACATCGAGCGGACCACCGAAGAGCGGCTCGTGGGCAGCATTTTCAAGGGCAAAGTCCGGAATCTCGAAGACGGCCTCAAGGCGGCTTTCGTCGATATCGGTTTCGAGAAGAACGCGTTTCTTCATTACTGGGATATCGTTCCGAACAGTTTCGACAGCGGCGTAGAAATCGTCGAGCGCGAGAATAAACGGCGCGACCGGCCCAAGATCACCCAGAAGGACATCCCGCGGCTGTATCCGCCCGGCAGCGACATCATCGTTCAGGTGACCAAGGGCCCAATCGGCACCAAGGGCCCGCGCGTCACCACGAACATCGTCTTGCCGGGCCGTTACCTAGTGCTCCTGCCGAACTCGGACCAGAGCGGCATTTCGCGCAAGATTGAAAACCAGCAGGAACGCCAGAGGCTGAAGAAGATCCTGCGCAGCCTCTCGATTCCGGACGGGATGGGAGTCATCATGCGCACGGTGGGCGAAGCGCAGCAAACCCGTTATTTCGTGCGCGATCTTGCGCTTTTGCTCGAGGAGTGGCGCCTGGTGCAGGAAAAAATTAAAAGCCAGCCTCCGGCAAGCTGCGTTTTCCAGGAGCCGGACTTGATCGAACGCACCGTCCGCGATTTCCTGACCGAAGACGTCGAGCGCATCGTGGTGGACAATCCCAAGGCATACGACCAGATGCGCGAAATGATTTCCAGAATTTCGAAGCGCTCCGCCAGCAAGGTCAAACTTTACAGCGAGCCGCAGCCGATTTTCGACCGTTTCAACATCACCCGGCAGTTGGAAAACACTTTTTCCCGCCAAGTACACTTAAAGAGCGGCGGCTACATCGTTGTGGACGAAACGGAGGCCCTGGTCGCCATCGACGTCAACACGGGCCGGCACAAGGGCGGGAAAGACCAGGACTCGACCATCCTCAAGGTCAACCTGGAAGCCGCCGAGGAAATCGCGCGCCAATTACGGCTGCGCAACATAGGCGGGTTGATCGTCCTCGATTTCATTGACATGAAATCGCGCCGCGACCAGCAAGCGGTTTACCAGCGAATGAAGGAAGGCTTGCGCCGCGACAAAGCCAAGACGCACGTCCTACCCATCTCGCAGCTCGGCTTGCTTGAAATGACAAGGCAGCGGCATTCCGAAAGCGTGAACGCGGCCGTTTATGACGATTGCCCCTACTGCAAGGGCCGGGGCAGGGTAAAAAGCGCGCTCACCATGAGCGTCGAGATTCAGCGCAAGCTCAACGAGATTCTGAAGAAACGATCGCGTGATGAGTCCGACTTCCAGTTACGCATCGTCGTCCACCCCACCATCCTGGAACGTCTCCGCAACGAGGATGAGAAGCACCTGATCGAGATGGAGAAACGCTACTTCGGCAAACTCTCCTTCCGCGCCGACCCGGCCCTCCACGCGGAACAGTTCAAGATTGTCAACGTAGCAACGAGCGAAGAACTGGCAACCGCCAGCAGCTAAACGGATTTCAAGGCCGGAAATCCGGATTGCCAGCCCCTCCTTCCCTCCCGGGAATGGACGGGGCCCGGTGTGTTCGTTTATTGTTGGCGCCGTGCTAGAAACCATGAGCAAGTCGAACATGAGTCCGGCGAGACCGGGGGTGGCGGGCGATTGGCTGACCCCGGGCCGTTTTGCTCTCGCCCTTGCGCTCCTGATATTTGCCGCGTTCCCGCAAGTCTTGCTCGGCTGGCAAACCTTTGTCGTTCGGGATTTTGGTTTTTTCGCCTACCCGCTCGCGCATTACCAGCGCGAATGCTTCTGGCGGGGCGAACTGCCGCTATGGAATCCCTACAACAACTGCGGTGTGCCATTCCTCGCCCAATGGAACACGATGCCGCTTTATCCCCCCGCCCTCATATACCTAGTGCTGCCACTCAGCTGGGCGCTGGGGTTTTTTTGCCTGTTGCATCTTTTCTTTGCGGGCTTCGGCATGTATTGCCTCTCGCTGCGCTGGACCGGCAACCGCCTGGCGGCAGCAGTGGCCGGCGTGATATTTGCATTCAACGGTTTCACGCTGAATCTGCTGATGTGGCCAAGCCACATCGCCACGCTTGCCTGGATGCCCTGGGTAATCCTCACCGTTGAGCAGGCATGGGAGGAAGGCGGGCGGAAAATTCCGATGGCCGCGCTGGCCGGAGCGTTGCAAATGCTTGCGGGTGGCCCCGAAACCATCCTCTTTACCTGGCTAATTCTACTGGCGCTCTGGTCAACGCAGCTCCTGAAATCCCGGTGTTCATTATCCATTATTGCCCGTTCCCCTTCCCTTCCCAGGGTCCCGCCGGCGGTTTGGCGGTTTCCGGTTGTGGTGGCGCTAGTAGCCGGGCTCGCGGCTGCGCAACTACTGCCGTTTCTGGATTTGGCAGCCCATTCGCAACGCGAGCAGGGTTATGCCGACACCCGGTGGTCCATGCCCGGCTGGGGTTGGGCTAATTTCCTAGTCCCCATGGTTTTTGGAAGCATCTGGAACAACGGGCTTTTCTTCCAGCACGAACAGGCATGGACATCGTCCTATTACCTCGGCGTCGGCGCGCTGCTGCTGGCCCTGATTGGCGTGCTGACAGTGCGCCGGCGACGGGTCTTGCTGCTCAGCCTCGCGGCGGCGCTCGCGCTCGTTTTCTCATTTGGCAACCAAACTTTCGTTTATCGCTCGCTCAGGCACCTCCTTCCGCAATTAAGCATGGTGACCTACCCGATAAAGTTTGTGGCCTTAATCGCTCTCGCCGCGCCGCTGCTCGCGGCATTCGGCATTACCCGGATTCAAGGCCTTCAACTTGAGGACCGGCGAGGCTTGGTCACACGCCTCATCTTTCTCGGGAGCACTTTGTTTGCGCTGATTGCCGCAATCCTCCTCTGGGCGTGGCGCTTTCCATTTTTGACCGACAACTTTTCGGCGACATTGGGCAGCGGTTTGACCCGAGCCGTATTCCTGGCTGTCGTCATGATCGCGCTGCTTGCGCTCGCGCTGAATATACGCCCGGCCGTCCAGCGGATTTTACCGCCTGTCTTGATTGCCGCACTCTGGCTGGACGTGATGACACACGAACCGCCTCAGAACCCCACCGTGGCGCCCTGGATCTACGCGCCAGCCCTGGCGCGGACGAAGCTCGCCCTGCAACCGCAGCCTACCCTCGGCCAGTCGCGCGTCATGGTCTCGCCCGCGGCGGAGCGGAAGTTCATGCAATTTGTCACGCGCGATCTTAAGGACAATTTCCTGGTCAAACGGCTCGGTTACTTTGCCGATTGCAACCTGCTCGATGATGTCCCCAAGGTGAACGGTTTCTTCTCACTCTACCCGCGCGAATCCGGGGAGCTAACCTCCCTGCTCTACACCTCCGCGAACGTCTCCTTCGCGTCCTTGGCCGATTTCATGTCCGTTTCTCAAATCAGCTCGCCTAAAGAGTTCTTCGATTGGGTCCCACGCGCCACCTTCCTGCCTCTCGCCACTGCGGGTCAAAGACCGGTCTGCCTGGACGACACCAACGCGCTCTACGCGCTGGTCCAGCCTGATTTTGACGCCCGAACGGTTGTCATTCTCCCCCCGAATGCCGGGACCTGTGTCTCGGTTACAAATCACACTACCGCGCGTGTTGTTCCCGGACGGTTTATGGCTGAGCGTATCGAACTGGAGACGGACGCCCTCGAACCCTCGCTCGTGGTGCTCGCACAGACTTATTATCACTTATGGCATGCGTCTGTGGACAATCGACCAGCGCTTGTGCTCAGGGCAAACTACGCTTTTCAGGCTGTTGAAGTACCCGCCGGCCGACATCATCTGCGATTCGTCTACCAGGACAGCCCCTTCCTTATAGGCGCCTGCATCTCGAGTCTTTCGCTCGTTATTTCCCTGGTGATTTTGGCAGTCAGCGACCTCCGGCAAAGCCGGGGGCTGGAAATGGTGGACCACCCAAAACCGGTTAGTCGTTGAGCCGAGTGACATCGCATGCATTTAACCAAAAAAACAATTACTCCAGAGGCCGGGAGCCCTCGCGCCTCAAGGAATAGTTCACGGAGGAATCGCCGCCGCAGCCATTCCGAACAACTCACGGCATGAACGGAAACCACGGACACATGCCCCCGCAAAATCGATCAGGCGGTGGAGAGCAGACTCCGGCGCCCTCCCGACCGGACCGATCAGTGATCTCGCATCTCTCCTCCTTCCTTTCGGGTCATGGCGCCAAAATCCTGACGCTGGCTCCATTGGTCTTCGTGATTTGGATAGTCGTCCGATATGCCGTGGATGTGCCTTTTTGGGACCAATGGGAACTGGTGCCACTTCTGGAGAAGTCGTATCACAGCGAGGTGACCTTGCACGACCTATGGGCGCAACACAACGAACACCGGCAGCTCTTTCCCTGGGTGATCATGCTGCTGCTGGCACGCCTGACCCATTGGAACATCCGCTATGAACTGGCGACGAATATCATCCTTGCTCTTGGTTTTTTTGCAGTTCTCGCCCGCCAGGTGAAAATAACGGGACGGAAACCGGGATGGAACGGATTACTTTGGGCCATCCCCGCAATCTCGCTCATCGTGTTTTCAATCGCGCAATATGAAAACTGGCTCTGGGGCTGGCAACTGCAGATATTCCTGAATCTGCTCGCAGCGGTTGGCGGGATCGTGTTGCTAGCCGATGAAACCTTCAATTGGCCCCGGTTTACCGCCGCCGCGCTTCTAGGAGTCGTGGCCACCTATTCCTTTGCCAATGGGATTCTGTTCTGGCCGATCGGACTCGCCATCCTGCTCATCATAACGGCCGGAGCCCGGGAAAGATGGCCGGCACTGATCGGTTGGATATCGATTGGGACCCTGACGTTGGGGACCTACTTCCATCATTATCAGAAGCCGCAAGAACATCCGCCGCTCGGCCTCATTTTCGAAATGCCGCTCGAGTATGTCACTTATGTTTTCAAGTACATCGGCGGCATTTGCGCCCAAGGCCTGAGCGGCGACCGCTCCCTGGACGGTGCCTTTGCCTTTGTTTTCGGTCTGGCCGCGACCGCGACCTGCGGTTTGGCGGGCGCAACACTGGTTCGCCGGAAAATTACGAATGTCCGGACACTGCTACCTTATTTCGCCATGAGCCTGTATTCGATAGGCAGCGCCCTTATTACCGGAATCGGCCGGTTGGGCCATGGCAGCAATCAGGCCATGGCCCCACGGTACTGCACAATGGTGATACCGCTGTGGGTGAGCCTGATTGTTTTTCTCATCTTGCTCACCAAGGGCGATGGAAACGCCGATGGCACCGATTCCCACGAGGCACGACCCGGGCAAAAAGCCTTTCCACGAAGTTGCCAAACAGTTGCCCGGTGGTTGCTCATGGGGTCAATTATATTACTCATTCTCGGTTCGGTCTTCGCGACGAGCGGAGCAAGGAATTTATCCCGGCGGCAAGCCTACGGTCGGGCGCGTTTACTGGGCTTAGCGGCAAACCCCCAAGCCGATATTGACTATAACGGCTTGTCGGCAATTTATCCCCGGCCAGAAACAATCGTGCAACGATATCCTGTCCTCGTAAAACACCAGCTATCGTTGTTCCGCGACCGGGAAACATCCTTGAATTCGCAGTAGTCCAAAAGGCCAGAACCCAGCCGGCTTCCGAACAGATGTATTCCAAACGCCTAAAAGCCGCATTGCCTTTGCGGCTACCCGGTTTTTGAAGCACAACACGGGGCTTTACCGCAACCGGTCCGAGGCCAGTCGCCCAAAAATCGTCCGGACACGATGGAGCGGCTGCTTAAAAAGATGCGGCCGCATTTCCGGACTTGCCTTGTCGGAAGCAGTCGCTGACTCTTTTGTTAACTGATAATGACGACAGCGCCCCCCTTGAGCCGCCGACTGGAGATCCTGGTCGGACTCGTTCTCACGGTTGTAATTGTGTGTCTGCACGTGGTGCGAGCGGTAAAGGCCGATGCGTTGTGGCGCGACGAGGCGGCGTTGGTCGGGTTGGCAACCCTGTCACCGGTCCAGGAGGTCATTCATCATTTTCCCCACGAAGCCTTCCCGCTGGTGGTGCCGGCGGCAATTCGCACGGTGGCGTGGGCATCCGGCAACAGCGATTGGGGGTTCCGCACGTTCGGGATGCTGGTAGGGCTCTCGATCCTCGCCGCGCTGTGGTGGAACACCTGGACGGTCCGGCGAGGTCCGCCTTTGCTCGCGCTGGCCTTGCTGGGCTTCAACAGCGCTTTCATTATTTATGGCGACTCAGTCCGCGGGTACGGCTTGGGCACGTTGTTTGTGGTCTTGACGGCGGGACTGATGTGGCGCGTGCTGAAGCAGGCGACCGGCTGGCGGATTGCCTGCGCGGCGCTAGGCGCAATGGCCAGCGTGCAATGTCTAATGCACAACCCGCCCCTGGTTCTGGCAATCTGCCTTGGCGGCGTGGCGGTGGCTTGGCGGCGCCGCACCTGGCGATTGGCCGGAATAGTGTTGCTCATCGGGTTGGCGGCGGCAGTTTCCTTGCTGCCTTACTGGGAATTGTTGCGGAGCGCCCGGGGATGGGACGTGCTGGTCCGCAAGCCCACAAGCTTTGGGGAGTTGTGGTTTCAATGCTGCGACACGTTAGGAGTCTCTGGTTATTCGAATGCCTGGGTTTGGGGGTTGCTGTTTCTCGCGGGCCTGGGACTTGCCTTCGGCAGTCAGTCGAGATTCAAGAATCAAGACCGGGATCTGCTTCTTTTTGCCGGGACCGCATTGTCGGCTGGCGTCGGAGGGTGTTTCTGTTTTCTCAAGCTGCTCAGTTATCCCACGCGGCCCTGGTACTACATGGCGGTGATGGGATTGGCGGCGGTGCTTTTGGATTTCATTTTCGACACGCTCCAGCAACAGCGCTGGGCAACCCGGGCACGGCTTGTATTGGTGATTTTCATTGCCGCCGCCGCGCTGCCCCTTGCCTGGCGGCAGATCGAAGTTCGGCAAACTAATGTGGATCTCGTCGCCCGGAAGCTGGGCGAAGTTGCCGCCAAAGAGGATTTAGTGGTGGTTTATCCCTGGCAAATCGGCATCTCCTTCGAGCGGTACTACCGCGGCCCAGCCTCGTGGATGACGCTGCCGCCGATCGAGTTTCACCGGTTCCACCGCTACGATTTGATCAAAAAACAAATGGAACTGGCGGATGCCGACGAACCGCTCCGTCCGTTGCTGCAGCGTTTGCGTGAAACGCTGGCCGGCGGTCATCGAGTCTGGATTGTCGGGAATTTCCCGGCAGCAGCGGACCGTTTAGAGGGACGCAGCCCGGAATCAATTATTTTGATCACCTGGTCCATTAAAGTCGCCGAGTTCCTCCGCGCTTCCGCGCGAAGCCTGAATCAGGTCCCGGGTACGACGGCCGGACCAGTCAGCCAATACGAAGAGTTACCGCTGAAAGTCATCGAAGGCTGGTCGGGACCATAGGGCGCAGGCTCGTGCGGCGAAATCCGAGAGGGATTGCAGCATTGGCCACGAAGGAGCCTCTTTCCACGGTCACGCAATCATGCGGAAGCCGGGCCAGACCCAACAGCCTCCGGCATGTCTGCCCTTTCGAGTCCTATAAACTCTATTTCGCCGCGCTTTCCACCCTGACTCCCGGCGGCGCCTGGATGTCGGACTTGATGGTTCCATCCGCCTGTTTTTCGTGGCGGATTTTGATTACGCCGTTCGGTGTGGGGAAGCAGCCTTCGGCCCATTGGAGGTCGCCAAGGTGCGGGACAATGCGCACAGTCTTGCAGCCAGCCTCGACGACCTGGACGCCGAGGACGTGCTGGCTCAACCACGCGGTCGGGCCGGAAGCCCAGCCGTGACAAAGGCTCTGCCGAAAGCCTTTGTATGTATAGGCTCCGCCGGCGCCATGAATGTCCTTCCTGCCCGGCGGGACCAATTCATCGATGCGGGCAGCGTTGGGCAGCCAATCCAGGTCGAAGTCCTCCCAAAACGTAGTCGCGCCGAGGTCAAGCATCGCGCCCCAGAAATCGCGGATGTTGTCGAGGCAGCCCTGGTAATCGTCCGCCTTCGCCCGAGCCTGGAGGACATAATAACCGGTGAACGTGGTCATCCGCTTCGCGCCATCCACGCCCATGACCTCACGGTTGAACCGGGCGGCATCTCCCAGCCCGGCCAGGACCATAAGCGCGGCGGCTGACTTGCTATTGCCATGCTCCGGCAGATGTTTGCGAAGGCAGGTGACTGCCTCGGCACATTCGACTGCCGTGGCGGAATCGCCCAAAGCAGCGGCCATTTCGCCCCCAGCCTCGAAAGCGAGCACCATCAGGGCCTGCAGCCCTGCATGGATGACTTTCTTATTGTAACTGGATGGCCAGTCCAGAAAACGCGTTCCCGGCAATGTCTCCGCCCCGTCCGGCCCGATGTGCTTTTTCATCTGTCTTAGGAGACCGGTAAAGTAAGCCTGCTGCTGCCGGAGATAGGCCAGATCCCCGTTTTGAAGATACCAATCGCGCTGGATGATGAGCCACCACAGCGAATACGAGCTGAAACCGTTCATCCAGTTTGGCAGCGGCGTTTCCAGGCGGACGAAGTCGAGACTGGCAGGGACCACGGGGACATTACCGAACACCGCGCCAATCGTGCTGGTCTCGGGATGCAGGTCGCCGGCCCAAACAAGGCGGTCGCGCTTGATCCCGTCCCAGACATAGTCCTGCATATTGAGAAAAACCGTGTAAGCGCCGGCGGCCCAAATCCGGTTGAGACGCTCGTCGTTGCAGCGAAACGAGCCGAGAGCGGGCAGGTCGCTGTGCACAAAAACGGCGCGCACAGCTTTCAGCACGACGAAGCTGTTGGATTCCACAAGGTCGATGCGGATGAAGCGGAAGCCTGTGTTGCCGAATTCGACAGTGCCGAACCGAGGCAAGAGGGGTGTTTCGTCGCGAACGGAATAGTCGCTGGCGGCATTGGCCTCGCCGCCCAGCTCGCTCATGGCTTCGGCAGCGGACTCGCCAAACCGGATGCGAACGTGAGCGTTTTTGCTTTGGCCGGAAGACGGGAGGAGGCCAGCCACGGCGAGCTGGATGCCGCCCTGCAATTCGCGGCCGAAATCCAACAGGATGCCGGGCGCCTTGCCATTATTATTGAGGATGCATCCCGACGGATCGGCCAGGCTTATTTGCCCGTTGAAAGGCCGAAGCAGAAACTCCGCATCCCGCACGGCGCAACCTTCCGGCGGTGACTGCCACAGCACACGCGCCGGGAGGATGTAATCACGGACGCGGCGGTCGGGTGTGGAGCGCCCCGCAAACGGGGCTTCGTCCGAAGCGGCGAAGCTGGAAGCTGTGCCGGAAAGCAGCCACCAGCCGGCGGTGATCGCAAGCATGACAAACGTCTTCATTACACGCATATCACCGCAGGAAGGAAGGCGGCACGTCAACGTCAATTCTGTTGCCGGCCGGTCAACCTCGCGCGCAATCCGCCCATAGCAGGGGAATAATCTTTATCTGTCGCCGGTTGGACGGGACGCCCGACGGGTGCATTCAACCGACCTTATAGTTTTCCCTTGGTCGACGGAAGCCGGTTCGCGATCCGAGGATCCCGCTGGCAGGCGACGTCCACCGCTTTGGCGAAGGCCTTGAACAGGGCCTCGCAAACATGGTGCGGTTCGTCACCGTAAAGCAACTCCAGATGCAGATTGCAACGGGCCTCGTTCGCAAACCCCTGGAAAAATTCGCGCGCCAAGCCGAACCGGAATGCGCTGGACATGTCCTGTTCCTTCTCAGACTTACGCACCGCCTTCTGGGCGAAATTATTCAATCCCCTCCAGACGAGACAGGGCCGCCCGCTGAAATCGATAACACAACGCGCCAGACTTTCATCCATCGGCACGAAGGCCTCGCCGGTGAAGGGATTGCGCGGGTCAAAACCCGCGCCATAACGACGAATGCCCCTCTTGTTGCCCAACCCCCGGGAAAAGGCCTGACCAAGGGCGATACCGCAATCCTCCACTGTGTGGTGAGCATCAACAGCCAGATCTCCCCGGCACCGCAGTTCCAAATCCACAACCGCATGTTTGGCAAACAAGGTCAACATGTGGTCAAAAAATGCAATGCCCGTGTTGATGGAAGACTCGCCCGCCCCGTCAATTCCCAACCTGACCCGGGTATCCGTTTCCCTGGTAACCCGCTTGATTTGAGCGAATCGCTTTCTCATACAAAAGTGATTTAACAGAGAACCAACTGAAAAACAAAGCCCAAACCGCCAAGTCCGAAAAGCCCAAGAAGCCCGGTATTACTTGTCGGAATTTTTCCGTGAGCGGTTGCCCGACCCGGCTCAGCTCTCTTTCAACGCGAGGTGGAGGAAGCGGGAGGCGGGCGGACAACAATCTTCTGTTTAAGATCGTCGATCTGCAACTGCAGAGCTGCGGGATTCGGCGATGCCTTCCTGGCGAGTTCGAGGAGGGCTACAGAGCGCTCGTAGTTTCCCGCTTGTTCTTCCAGCCGCCCAAGATTCACGGCGATTTGCTCAAACTGGAGCAAGTCCGCTTCCTTTTTCCCAGATTCCTGCCCAAACCACTTGCGGAGCGCCAGTTCCCAAACGTTCCTGGCACGAACAATATCGTGGTAGTTCTGGTAGTAGAGCCGGCCCAGTTCAAAGAGGATTTCATAGCTGTTGGGGTTGTTGCGCAGTCCTTCGTGCAAAAAATCCTCCGCCTCTTTCACTTTGCCAAGATCCCGCAGCCAGTAAGCCGCCACCGTGTAAGTGTCCACCCGCTGCGGGTCCAGGTCCGCAGACACCCTCAACCATGGCAGAATCTCACGCTCGTCGCCGCCCTGCAGATGCGTGTGCTCCGTCACCATGAAATGCCGGCCAAAGCGCTCAATCCAATCCTTCGGCTGGTCAAGGAAGTTCATTTGCCTCTCATGTTCCTCCTCCTCCGGTTCGCCTTCCTTGGCTGTCATGTGTCGGCTGCCCTTCGGGGCCTTGCGCTGGTCGAAAATGGACGGGTAATAGCCGCTGTGAAAAGAGACGTCGGCTTTCACGAAAAAATGGTTGGCAAAAAGGCGCCGCCCATCCCCCAATAACAACTTTAACACGCTTCCCGATTGGCCGCGTTTGTTCCAATCAGCCACGCGCGGTTCAAGATACGTGGCGACGCTAAAACACACAGCCGCCAGCAGCACCAATATGAAATAGGGCGCCGGCTTCCTCACAAATTCAATGACTTGCGGCGAAACACCATGCCGGTCGCGAACAGCAGCATCGCCACATAAGCCGCGGCGTAAACTGTCGCCAGCCCGCAGTCCAGCCAACCGAGCTGATGCTGATTGTAGATAACCAAGTCACGCACATCGTACCACTCGAGATGCGGGATCAGGAAATAAACCGCATAGACGAGGGTGCCCAGCGGCTCCGGCTGCTGGAGCGCCACCTGGTTGAGATGCCGCCCCAAGGCAATGATGCCAACCACCACGATAAACAAGATCGTTGCATTTGAGGACGGCGCGGTGAAAACCACCGACCCCAAGAGAACCATGCCCACAACCACACCCAACATCGTCCATTGCAACCAGAACGCCTGGAAATACTGCAGGAAAGGCCACTCATGCTCGCGCGACCCGCTGATCACGCCAAAAAACACGTAGAAGACCAAAAGCGCCATGCCACAGGCCAGCCAGCAGCCGAGAAATTTCCCCAAAATCACCTGGCCGCGCGAGACCGGTTTAGCCAGCAATGGAAAAATCGTCCGGCTCTCGCGCTCGGCGGGAATCTGGCGCGCCGTTGTCGTGATCGCAATTACCAGCGCCGAAATCCATATCAACAACAGACAGATGTCCTTTAGATACCGCACGATTTTGGCGTCGCCAAAAAAATTGACCGACCCCATAACCAGCGTGATGACGGCGGTAAGGACGAAGAGAACATAAAAATCCTTTCGCCGGCACATTTCCTTGATGACAACACCCGAGAGGGCCAGGACGGTATTCATGCTGAGACCTGTGGTTCGTAGCCGATGATTTTCAGAAAAATTTTCTCCAGGTTGGCCTGATGCTTTTCCACCAGGTCGACGACGCGCCCCTCGGCCTTCAATTCGCCCTGGTTGATGATGGCCACCCGGTCGCAGACAGTTTCGACTTCGCCCAACTCGTGCGAGGAAAAGAAAATGGTTTTGCCTTCGCTCTTCAATCGCTGGATGATCTCCCTCACCTTCATGCGGCCAATGGGGTCCAGACCACTGGTCGGCTCATCGAGAATCAAAAGGTCCGGATTGTTAATCAACGCCTGAGCAAGTCCGACTCGCTGCTGCATGCCTTTGGAATATGTTTTGATGGGACGTTTTCTTACCGATTCCAGTTCGACCAGTTTCAACAACTGATCGATTCTCCGGTCCGCCTCCAACCGCGAAAGACCGAAAATGCGGGCGTAGAAGCGCAGCAATTCCTCCGCAGTCAAAAACTTGTAATAATACGTCATTTCCGGGAGGTAACCGATGCGCTGCCGGGCAATAGGCTCACACACGTTAACGCCGAAGAGGAACGCCGAGCCGCTGGTGGCATTCACGAACCCGAGCAAAACATTCATCGTCGTAGTTTTGCCGGCGCCGTTGGGGCCAAGAAAGCCGAATACCTCACCCGCCTCAACCCGCAGGTTCAAGTCCTTGACGGCGACTTTCCTGCCCTGCCCCGAATTTTGCGCCTTGAACTCAACGCGCAAGTTCTTTAACTCAACAATCGCATCCATCATTCAAAAGGTTGTTGTCTCACGCATTTACCGTTCGCAAGCAGACCAATAACAAAATCCCGCCTGCCGCGCAAATCCTTTGCCGCCGCCCGGCTCTAATTGGAGCGCCGAAGGAACAGGTTGCCTTACCTGAAAAAATGATTCCAACCATTGGACTATTTTGTACAAAAAGAGAGGCTTGAGGAACACTCCCCAAGCCTCTTTGTGTCAACAATTAAGACAATTAGCTGGATGTATCAGCCGGCAGCAAGTGCGTCGTGCCGAGGATTTTGCACTGGGGCTTCGTCGACACATCGTTCATCGTGTAACTCGTAGCAAAGGTCGCCGTTGCCCCACCCGACGGGCAGGTAATGGCGTTACGCAGATAAACGCTGATGTCGGTAATGCCAGGGGTGGCATTGGTGGCCTGCTTGGTCTCCAGCGCCCATTGCTGCTTGGCACCGTCGATCTGGCGCAGGTTGTTAATGCACGCATTCATCTGGGATGTAGTGCGCGCCCGAACGAAGTTAGGAATAGCGATCGCAGCCAACAGGCCGATAATGGCCACTACGATCATGATTTCCACCAACGTGAAACCCGCTTTATTTGTCCTG
>CAIQQM010000123.1 GCA_903873945.1 uncultured Verrucomicrobiota bacterium | reverse complement strand
TTTGCCTGGGCGGCGCGCTTCCGCCGCTTGGCCCGCGATTACGAACGGCTTGCCTCGACGCTCTCAGGTTATCACTGGCTCGCCTTCACCATGCTCATGCTCCAATCGCTATTTGCTAAAAGTGCATGACAGGCTCTAGGGCTTCCGAACCGCAGCCAGAATGGCCGTTGCAGCTTCGCACGCGCCGTCCAGTTCGAAGGTGGGCGGCATCGGTTTCAAATCACCCCAGCGGTCCTGCTCATGCATCATGAGCAGCTGGTCGAGCACGTTGGCTTCTGTGGCTCTGAACCCCAGGCCCAAGTCGTTGACCAGACATGCGTTGACAAACTGCTCAGCGTGGCCAAGCACCGGCACAACAAACACGGGCTTGCGCAGCATAAATGCCTCAGACACGGCTGAATAACCGCCGTTGATCACCAGCGCATCGGCCCCGACCAGCAGGTTTGTATTGTCCATCTGCCGGCCGTGATAGGTGATGTTCCCCCGCGATTCGCCCGCGTGCCCAATGACCTCGACCTTGAATGGCATCTTGTGCCGGTCAAAGCGGATGTTCGAAGCATGCACCGAACCGCTCAGCATAAACACCACGCGACGCAGCTGACGCGGAGAAGGAAACTCCGTGCGAGCTGAGGCCAGCGCTTTGTCTTTGACGCTACGGCGGACGATTAGCCCGATACGCCGGAATTTCGGGTGCCGTGTCGGGGTGCGCAACGGGTAGGGGCTCAACACCTGATCGCAAAAATGCCGGTGGAACAGGTAGTCCATGAACTCGACGAACCAGAAATGGCTCCGTGTGCCGACGGCTTCGTGCCGGTGCTTGAGGTATTCGGAGACGACTATCTCCGAGGTGTTGAGGCCGATAATCGGGATGCGGCGCCGGCGCAGCGGAGCGATAGCATATTCGGAATCGATGACGGCCACATCCGGCTGGATCTGGTCGAGCAGCCTAGTCAATTGAGCCCGTTTGACGCGGGCAAGCGCCGCCAGCCGCCAGACGGATTTCAAGGTGGACCAACCGCTAATCCCGCCGTTGCTGCCCGAATAGAACAACGATTCCATCGGGGTCAGCGACTTTATGCAAGCCTTGTCGCGGAAGTAAGCCAGCCCGTTTCCCGAGGTCAAAACGTGAACGCGACACCCCAACTCGGCCAGATGCTCGATCACGGCATGGCAACGGGTGCTGTTACCCATACCCAAGCCATTGATGAGGAACAGACACGTTTGGTTCACTGCCTCAGCAGACACGGAGCGCTTGACAATTTCAACAGCAAATTCGACAAAGACCAATGATTGTCTGCGCGGATGACTACGGGTTGAGGGATGACATCAATCGTGCGATTCTTGAACTTTGCGCTTCCGGAAGGCTGAGCGCGGTTTCGTGCATGGCAGCGCTGGAGCGGTGCGCGCCCGGATCCTTGGTCGAATTGCTGGTTTATCAGCGAAGCGTGGATGTCGGTCTGCACCTCTGTCTGACGGATGAAGATCTGCCGCTGTGCGCCTCGCCTGCGCGGGGAGGGACGAGGGAGCCTTTGCCTACTTTCAGCGTTCTTCTTCGTCGGGCTTTGCTGGGCCAGGTGCGGCCACGGGAGATGGCCCGGCTGATCTCGGCACAGTATGAGATCTTCGTTGCGAAGTGCCAAAGAAGACCCGACTTTATCGACGGTCATCTTCATGCGCACCAGCTTCCCGGCGTGAGGGAGGGATTACTGGAGTTTGTGCTTTCTCTCCCCAAAGCTGACCGCCCCTACATCCGCAACACCCACCTGCCCCTTCGGGAATTATGGCGCCGGCGGCTGCCGTGGATGAAAGCGGCGTTCATCGGAGCGTTTGGCGCCCGGATGAAAAAGCAGTTGCGCACGGCAGGAGCAGCCACCAACGAAGGCTTCGCCGGCATCTATGACTTCGGCAAATGGCGTCAGTATCCGGAGTACCTGCCACGATTCACCGCCTGCCTGCGCAACCCCAACAGCCTGCTGGTGGTCCACCCCGGCAGCGATGAAGACTGGCGGCGGCAGGAGCTTGCCGCGCTGCGCGGATTTACTTTCGCCGCAGGCATGCCCAACCGGTTACGGCACACTTAGAGCGGACAGAATGGCCACAGATGGGAAATGGGAAGGGAATTTTAGCCACGGAATATTCCATTTCGGATTGCGGATTGCGGATTGCGGATTAAAGCCAAAGGGCCTGGCCAAAGATTGCGGAAGGGACTTAGCCACTGATTGAACACGGATTAAACACGGATTTTGCACAGGAACTGAGACAACGGAGGAGAGGGATTTAGCCACAGATGGCACAGATTTACACAGATTTCCGGAGCGGGAATTTAACGCAAAGAGCGCGAAGAGGCGGGATCCTGGTGAGAATTGAACTGAAGGCCGGAAACGGGGAAGGAGATCGGCGCGGACTGACCGCGGCTATACGATACGGCAACAGTTACAACGCAACAACCGATGACGTGAGCCGACGCACACGCCAACAAGATTAACACCGTTATGGAGAGGGGGTCTTCGCAATCAAGGCGATGCCGTTTCCCTGATAAGCAATCCTAGTGTCACCCGACGTCACCTCGTCCGCGCGGCAGAGCCCATAGATGACCGGTTCGCCCGGCTTGCCCGCCAGCATGACAAACTCCTTTTCACGAACAGCGATATACAGGCTGATCAGCCCAGCATCACGGAGGACCTTGTCCGTTGCGGGAAGCGAGTGGAGATAGGCCGCATCCTCGACGCGCACGCAGCGATTTGTTCCGGCATGAACTTTGAGTTTCTGGTACACGGATTCGAGCTTGCGAAAACCAGGCACGAACACTTCTCCCCGATCGATCCGAGCGCCCTGATGCCAATAGAGAGCCGGCATGAACCAGATATTGACGCAGGTCGTAACAACGAGCGCGGCGGCAAAGAACCGGCCGACACGAGGCGCAAGCAGCCATTTTGCCGCCGCACCACCCGCCAGCGCGAGCAGCAGTGGAAAAAGAACCAGGGCGTAACGGGCGTGAAAGGGCTTACCACTAAGGAGAGCGCAAAGCAGAGGGATCAACAAAAGGATGGCCAGGAAGAGAATCCCCGGCGTTCGATTGAACACCACGCGCGGTTCACGCCAAAATCCGCGCGCTGCAGCCCTGCCCTGCTGGAACGCGCCGACTATCAGGAAACCCGCCACGACCGCTGAAAGGAGATTGATCGCCAGGAACAGGCCGAACGAGCCAAAACATGCTATGCCCAACTCGCGGTACTCGGCGGCGCCGCGAGTACACTGCGGCACCCAGTTAACCAGGAGATTCAGAGGGATGGTGATGGCCTTAAGGCTATCCCACGAACGGCCGCCGGCACCGGAAACCATGCCATACGTATTTTGCCAGCCGTGTGTCATTTCGCCCGCCAAGTAGGGGATATAAAAGGAAACTCCCGCAATCAGCCCCCCAAGCAGCCAAGGAACGTTCAGGCGCACCGAGGACAGCGCCAGGATGACCCCCACAGCCGGCCAAAGCATCATTCCCGACATGTGAAATTGCGGCATCATCAGCAAGATCACACCAAGCCAAAAAATGTGCCGCGAGCGCTCCCGCCGGGAGACTTCCCAAAGGGCAAGGTACAAACAAGCGCCCAGGAATGTCATGACCCCCGGGTTATAAACTCCCATCGAGTAAAACACCATGGAAGGCAAGGTGGCGGCAAACAACGCGGCCCAAAGCGATGCCGGCGGCCCCAGGGTCCGCTCCGCGAGCAAATAGGCCAGGTAGATTGTCGCCGTATTCAGCAGAATGAGCGCCAGCATCACACCCTCAATCGTCCCCCCAACACGTAATCCCAGGAAGCAAAACAGGGTCCACAACGGCCCGGGCAGTTTGGAGTGCGCATTATAATTAGGCTGGCCAATGAACTGCGCACGGGCATCGCCTTTCGCATAGTCAACCGCCGCCGAATAGGCCGCGATTCCGTCGCCCTGGCCAAAATAGAAGTAGCCCTGGCCCCACTGAAATCCGACAAGACGGATGCCAAGCCCAAGCAAAACAATCAGGAGAATCCAAACCGATGCGTGGCTGCGCTTAATTTTTTCCTGCATGTCGTTTCAGGTTTCCGAATCCACCTCTTCCGAACCTGATTCGGACAGCCCTGGGGCCATAAATCCGCAGCGCGGAAGATTTTCGCCGGGCTTGCTGTTGTTCGGGCTTGGGTTTTTAACCATTGGGGTGCGACAGCGTCTCAGAATACTCCCAGACCGCGTGGCCGGCGTCAATCCTTCACTTGCACAGGAGGCTTCTGCGACCTAGCGCAAAACCGGGCGGCGCAACAAGCTGCCCAGGAACGGATTCCCGGCCTGGCCGCCGATGAAGCCATCTCGCCGAAGCTGTGCGATGAGCTTTGCGATGCCGGCTCGCTTCGCAAAACTGCTGGAAGCCGCTTTGAATCCGGGAGATTTTGCTATTCTCCTTTCCGGAGCTTCGCTAAAGTTCATTCCATGAAAATCAGCGGGTTCAGTTTCATCAGGAATGGCAACGCGCTTGGCTACCCTTTCGTGCCGTCCATTCGCTCTTTGCTGCCGTTGTGCGACGAGGTGATTGTTAATGTGCCGCGCTCGACGGACGGCACGCTGGAGTCAGTGAGGGCTATTGGCGATCCCAAGATCCGCATTATTGAATCGGATTGGGACGAGAAGGAGAAAGTAGGGGATCCCATCTTTCGACGTCACACAGATCTGGCGCTGGAACAGTGCACCGGCGATTGGTGCGTCTATATCCAGGGCGACGAAGTGCTGCACGAGGACACCCTACCAGCTATGCGCGTGACCATGGAGCGGGAACTGAACAACTCAAAAGTACAGGGATTGCTGGTCAACTACACGAACTTCTATGGCAGTTTTTGGACAGAGGTGTATTCATTTGGCTGGTACTACGAAGAGGTTCGCGTGATACGGCGGGACCCGAAAATCCGGGCTTCGGGCGGGGCCCAAGGGTTCGGGACGACCGAGAACCAGAAACTGTGGGTAAAGGACTCAGGCGGCCGTTATTTCCATTACAGTTGCGCGCTTCGGCCGGATATAGCCCGCAAAAAGCGCGCGAATCTCGCCTCTCTTTTCGGTATGGACGACCTTGTTAAACCCCAGAGGGAAGCCTCGACAGGTTATTACGATGATGACCAGAAAGTCAAACCCTTCAAGGGCACTCATCCCGCCGTCATGCGCGATATCGTTGCCGCCGCAGACTGGACATACACCTCACGCAATCCCTTGATCCGTTTCCGACGGGAGTACTTCTGGGAGGACATCGCCCTGATCATAAAACGTTGCACGGGCGTGACCCTGGGGGTTCATCGTAATTATCGTCGGCTTGATTGAGCGTGTCTAGTTATGGAAACAAGGCCCTCAGTCTATTCGGCCAAACGCCAGCTCTTTCGGAACCTAGTGCGCCTTTGGAAGGCGGGCAAACTCGACGACCCTGCCAACCCCCATCCCAGGCTTAAAGGTGTTTTTGTAGGCAGCGCGGACCGTTATGCCGAAATCGCGTTTGCGCTCCAGGGTTGCCACCGGATCCTTGATGTGGGTTCTGGTTCCGGGATGCTGCTCTCGGTGCTGGCCAACCTCGGACACCAGTGCTGTGGGCTGGATCTTCTGGGCCCCGGAGAAATGCCATCCACCTACCGCCACCCGGGCATCGAATACCACACCAGCAACGTTGAAGTGGACTCTTACCCTTTCCCAGATGCGAGCTTTGATGCGGTTACTTGCTGCCAGGTCCTCGAGCATTTCTCGCACTCCCCTCTGCACGCGCTTTCGGAAATGAAGCGAGTTCTGAAACCCGGCGGCGTCATCGAACTCGATGTACCGAATGTCGCCTGTTTCCGCAACCGCCTCCGCCTGCTCCGCGGGAAGAATATAACGTGGGACTATCGCGAGCACTACTTGCACGCCAAGCCTCTCTTTCATAACGGTTATTCGTTCTATCCGTTCCGCCACAATCGCGAATTCACCCGGGCCGAGCTCCGCCTGCTCCTGTTCGAGGCAGGGTTCAGGGATGTTCGGGTTCGTTTTATGAAGGACAGAAATTACCGCACCGGGTTCGGCCTCTTTAAAGCCATCGGAACTGCCGGAAGGAACCTGATTCCGAACCTGCGAAAGTCTCTTATAGCTTTCGCCAGAAAACCATGAAGCTCCGCCAGTTAAGCAGCGCCGGAATTACAAGCTCATGACACGACTGCCCGTCTCCGTCACGATGATCTCCGACGCTGAGGTTGGCCGGATTGGGCGCGCGCCAAGATCAAGAACCTGAACCAACTCTACGGCAACGAAAAGGAAATGGTGGCAATCGAGGCCCGGCCGGAACGGTTCTACCACGACGACCAGAAGGTAAAGCCGTTCAAAGGCACGCACCCGGCTGTCATGAAGGAGTTGGCGGCAGCGGCAACGTGGAGGTATGAATCGCGCAATCCACTGATTCGTTTCCGACGGGAGTATTTCTGGGAGGATCTCGCCTGGATCATCAAACGCTGCACCGGGCTGACACTGGGGGTCCACAAGAATTACCGGCTGATCCAATGACGATCGCGTCCATCAAAGGCACCGTTTTTACCGCCCGCGGACAGTCCCAGCGATCCCGCCACCGCCCCTGAAAGCCCAAGTTGTCAGCCGCCTGTGTTTCATCGTGTCCGCTGGTTAAAAAACGACCGGCGGCGGGAACGGTGGTCTTTAAAACTTTTCGCATAGCTTGCGATGGACACTGGCAGCCGTAAATTTTCCACCGAGAACTTCGGGCCAGACGGAGCGAAGCCAACGCAGCAGCCATTTGACCTCGCGCGGATTCATGCGCCACGCCCGCCAAATAGCAGCAGGAACTTTTCCGGGCGAGCTGTCCAGCAATTGCCGGGCGCAGGCCAGTTCTCTTCGGCTGCGAAACAAGTTAAGTGAACGCTGATAGAGCGGGAGCAATTCGGGACGTCGCGAGGCGCTCATGTTTTTTGCCAGCACCAAGACATTATACTGCGCTGTCCGCATTCGGTTCATTGACACACTTCCCGCCCAGCGGCGATAACGAACCAATGGCCGGCGAATCCCTCCTGCAAACAAACCACAATCGGCCATGCGCAACCATAAATCCCAATCTTCGCACACATCGACCTGGGGATCAAACAGCCCGGCTTGATGCAAAATATCCCGCCGAACCATGACGGTGGATATGCCAAACCGGTTGCTGAAAATCAAACCAGCGGCAACGTCCCCTTCCGGCAACCGTTCTTTCTTTGAGTACATGACACCCAAATCCTTTTCTCCATCCCACAAAAAATAGTTGGTGAACGAAAAATTAACCTTGGGATCGCGGGAAACCATCTCCACCTGACAGGACAGTTTTTCGGGCAGCCAAACGTCATCGGAATCAAGGAAGGCAACCCATTCGCCCCGGGCAGATTCAATTGACCGGTTCCGCGTTGCAGAGATGCCCGAATGCGCATGACTGACCACCGCAAATCGAACATCACTAGCACTTAGCCGACGGACGATGGCAGCGGTGTCATCGGTCGAACCGTCATCCGCAACAATCACCTCATAGTTCTGATAGGTTTGCGCACGAACTGAATCCAGAGTTTGCCGGATGACGCCAGCAGTATTAAACGCCGGAATGATGACAGAAACCAAAGGATTTGCGGTCATACATCGTTTGGATCATCAGACATCTGCTTATTCAGCCAGAGGTTTCAAAAGTTGCCATGCCCATCCGGCCGCGCGGGTGACCCGGCACAGCGCTCTGACGGCTGGTTTTTGTCTGCCTAAGGAAAACAAAAACAAGGCTGGCAGAAGATTAATAACAATATGAAAAGGGGCAGCGAACAACCGTCCCATACGCAAGGCCAGCCGCCGACGCACAGAGGTCGCGATTTTTAAGCGATGGATGGCCGCCGCCCGTCCGGAATTAAAGGCAGAGTTGGCCATGCTTCTGATGTTGAAGCGTTCGGTCGCCACAAAATGCTGGACGGCCGCGCCGGGCAGCCACCAACAGTCCCAGCCGGCTTTGATGAGCCGGTCTTGCAGTTCGGTTTCTTCACGGGGAATCAAACTGCTCCCTTGATAGCCCAGTTTTTCCTCAAACAAGCCAACCGCAATCACCTTTTCGCGGCAATAAGCGCTGTTACAGCCTGACAGCCCGCCGCCGGCCAGACGCAAAGGCTGACTCCCATAATCAAAGAGGGTGTCCCGCGGAGTAATCCAGGGTGGCGGAGGCTGGTCGTAAAAGGGAATGACGGCTCCACCCACTACGGCGATTCCGGGAGCCGGCGGGTTCAATAAAAAGCTGCGGTAAGCCGCCAACCAACCGGCTTCGGCCATAGCGTCGTCATCCAGAAATAATACATACCGTCCGCGGGCTTTGCTTAATGAGGTATTCCGGGCCACGCTCAGCCCCAGCCTGGGTTCCAGCAAATAGGCAACCGCATAGGTTTCCCCGGCCAGTTGCTCGCAAACCTGGAGGGTGTCATCGGTAGAGGCATTGTCCACGACCAACAATTCCGTGTCCGGGGTGAGTTGCGGCAGAACGCTACGGATGGCTTTCACCAAAAGAGCCGCCCGGTTGCGGGTACAAATCGCCACCGTAATGAAGCAGCCGGCGTCCTCCGGATCCGGCACCGAAGGTCGCGCGGTCGTATTGGTCATTGCGGCAATTTTAATCCCCGAGATTAAAAAAACAATTTCCAAAAGTTGATTGGCCATCACCCCATCCTGTGGCTTAAACTCCGCGCGTGGATCCCGGTCGACCATTACCCATCTCCGTCTGTATCATTGCCGGTAACGAAGCGCGTCGTATCCGGCGTGCGCTGGAAAGTGTAGCCGGCTGGACCAGCGAGATCATTATCGTTCTCAACCACGACGTGTCCGATGGCACGGATCAAATTGCCGAATCGTTTGGTGCAAAAGTGTTCTGCGAGCCCTGGAAGGGGCACATTGCGCAAAAGAATTCCGCCGTCCAAAAGGCAACTCAGGACTGGATTTTAGGGTTGGATGCGGACGAAGTGGTTTCGCCTAAATTGCGCGTCGAGATACAACAACTTTTCGTTCAAGAAGCGAAGCTTGCACGGTTTGCCGCATTCAGTTTTCCGCGTCTGTCATGGTATTGCGGGTGCTGGATCCGGCACGGAGACTGGTATCCGGACCGGCAGACACGACTATGGCGGCGCGGGCGCGCGAAGTGGGGCGGCATCGACCCCCATGACAAACTTATCGTGGAAGGCGCGGCAGGAAAGCTTCGGGCCGACCTGCATCACTTCAGCTCCGAGTCCATCAACCGGCATCTGCAGAAGATTATTCCATTCAGTGATGAATTCGTGCAGCAGCACGCTACGACAGGCCGCAGGCAAGGTTTCCTGGACCTGACCGCGAGGCCGTTTTGGCGATTTCTGCGTGCCTATGTGTTTCGCCTCGGCTTCCTGGACGGCTGGCCGGGCTACTATATCGCCTGCTACAGTGCGTTTTCGACATTAGTCCGCTACATGAAGCTCCGTGAGGCGCGCCAGCGGAAAGAGGAGACGCCATGAGAATGGCGTTGATCATCAGCGCCTACAACCAGCCCGCGCAGCTGGCCAAAGCCCTGCGGGGGATGCTGCTGCAAACGCGCCGGCCCGACGAGGTGTTCATCGCCGATGACGGTTCGGGGAACGAAACTCGCGCCATCATCGATCGCTGGCGCCAGGAGGTCCACCTGCCAGTCTACCACCTGTGGCACCCCCACCAAGACTTTCGCAAGGTAATACTGCTAAACAAGGCCGTCGCTGCCGCCACCAGCGAATACCTGGTCTTCACTGACGGCGATTGCGTGCCGCATCCGAAATTTGTCGCCGACCATGCCGCACTCGCCGAAAAAGGGTTTTGGGTGCAAGGCCGACGCTGTTTCGTGTGCGAGGAATTTGTCCATGAATTTGCGGCTGAAAAAATTCCCGCGTTCGGCTGGATGCTCTCCGGAAAGATAACCGGCGCCGCCAAGGGCGTGCGCTGGCCGTTTGCGATCATCCGCCGCGACACGAAGCAGCGCGGCATCATCGGCTGCAACATGGCGTTCTGGCGCGACGACATCGTAGCCGTGAACGGCTTTGACGAGGATTACATTGGCTGGGGCACGGGCGAAGATTCCGACATCGGCACGCGGCTTTATCATTTCGGTCGCCCGCGAAAATTTGTTTATGGCCGCGCGATCACGTTTCATTTGAATCATCCTCCCGCACCACGCGGACATCACGCCACCAGCCTTGCGCGCCTCGCAAAAACCATCTCAAGTAAAAAAATCCGTTGTGAGCACGGCCTGCAACAGCACTTTTGACGTTTGCAATGGAACTACATCCGGAAAAAATCCAGCTCAATACTCCGATCCGAAAGTTGCGCGTTCTTCATGTAAACTCCATGCTGAAGGGTGGCGGGACCGACGATCAGTGCGTGAAACTGGCTGCGGGGTTGAAGTCCCTGGGACACGAGATTTGGCTGGCGGGTCCTGACGGACGCCCATTCTCGAAGGCAGCCCGGGAATTAGCGGTGCCCTTCCACGCAACGCCTCCGGAAGGGCTCGCGAAATTACGTTTCATTCTGAGCGCGGCGAAGCTGGCCCGGCGCGAGCACATCCAAATCGTGCACGGCCATCACGGGCGCGACCTATGGCCCACGATGCTGGTGGCATGGCTGTCGGGCCAGCGTCCGAAAATCGTCCTCACGCGGCACATGGCCAAGAGCCCGGCATCCTGGGCAAGCCGTCACTTCCTGCTGAGCCAGTGCGACGCGCTCATCGCGGTATCCGAATTTGTCGCAAGAGTGCTGCGCGAGGGTGTTTACGAACCGGAGTCGCCCGAGCCGGAGCGTCGGGCTCGCCCCCCCATGCTCGGCAATCATTCGAAGATTCGCGTAGTTTATGGCGGAATCGACACGGAACGATTTCGGCCATTTGAGTCATTGGAGCAGCGCCACGCCTGGGGTCTGGAGCCGGAACATTTCGCCTTCGGGGTGGCCGGGGGCTACGATTTGCCGCGCGGCAAGGGCCAGCGCGAGTTCCTGCAAGCGGCCGCCCGGATTCACGAAGCGGTCCCACAGGCGCGCTTTCTGCTAGTGGGCGGCGGCAACATGGCCAAGCTGTTACGCTCGGACATCGAGCGGCTGGGCCTGACAGGCAAAGCATGGCTGACGCCCTATTGCAACGACATGCCGGCGGCCATGAATGCGTTCGATTGCCTGGTTCTCCCGCAGGTGGGCACCGAGGCGCTCGGGCTGGTGGTTTGCGAAGCGCATGCCTGCGGCAAGCCCGTGATTGCTTCGGCGCTGGACGGCATTCCCGAAGCGTTTCACGCGGGCGATTACGGCCAGTTAGTGAGGCCGGAATCCATCGAGGATCTGGCGGCGGCCATGCGCGCGTGGGCGGCACATGCGCTCAAGAGCGAGACCGAGCGCCGACAGCTTCACGCGCGAATCGCGGAACGCTTTTCCATTCCCACCGCCGCCAGCCGCCTGGCGGCCGTTTACGAATCGCTCCTTTTCGACGAGGGCACGTCTTAGCTTGATTCTTTTCCTCAAGCCGCTATAGAGCAACCTCATGCCGGCCTACTACCATTCCCTGGCGCCATTTCGAGAATTGTTCAGAACGGGCGTGCCAGTGCTGACTTACCACAAGCTCGGCCCGCGCCCCAGTCGCGCCCAGCTCAAGGGACTTTATGTCAGCGAGCAGCTTTTTGCGCGGCAGCTGGCCGAACTGAGCAGGGCGGGCTTCCGGGCACCGCCACTCGCGAACGCGCTCCTGGCAGAAGCGGCGTGGCAGCCACGAATCGGGATTACTTTTGATGACGGTTTCTGCAATGCCCCGCGGCACGGCCTAGAACCGCTTGCACGGCATCAGTTCCGCGCCATCGAGTTCCTGGTGGCCGATAAACTTGGAGGGAGCAACGAGTGGGAGCAGCGCGAAGGCGAGGCGCACGAGCCGCTCATGGGTGTCGCCGAGGTCCGCGAGTGGCTGGCGGCCGGGCATGAAATCGGATCGCACTCGCTTACACATCCGTACCTGACGCGGCTCCCTCGCGCGCAGGCCCGGGAAGAAATCGCCGCCAGCCGCAAGAAACTTCAGGATCTGTTTGGCCGGTCCGTCGAGCATTTCTGCTACCCGTATGGCGACTGGAATGAAACGGTGCGGGATCTGGTGCAGGAGGTCGGCTACAAAACGGCATGCACAACCGAGTTTGGGATCAACACGGCCGAAACCCCGCCGCTGGCGTTAAAGCGAATCACAGCGCGTTACCCGTCCAGAAACCTCAAGGCCATCTGGTCCCGGCTGAGCGCAAGAATGCGGCAGCGCTGGGGAAAACCACCGATGGCATAAACATGGAATTTTAGCTACTGATGGAACACGGATTAAACACGGATTTTGTACAGGAGGGAACTGAGACAACGGAGGAGAGGGATTTAGCCACAGATTTACACAGATTTCCGGAGCGGGAATTTAACGCAAAGAGCGCGAAGAGGCGGAATCCTGGTGAGAATTAAACCAAACTGGCGGCAAGGATGCCGCCGGCTACGGCAGGCAGGATGCCCGCCGTTACAACAATGCGCGCCTTGCTTAAATCGGATTGCAGCCTAGAAACGGGGAAATACTTCTCCTGATTAGCGAAGGTTCCGGCACTCGAAGAGTTGAACGCGTCGGAAAACGCGCTGGCCGAGTTTGATCTCCTGCCCGCCAAGGTCGGTAACGGACGCGAATTCCTGCAACAGAAATGGCGGCGCGGCAATGGGCGATGAAGTGCCGGCATAGCCAACTTGCCGGCCGGTCAGCCATTTCCACAGCCACCCGTTTTCGAGGCGATAGAGGTCCTGTTCGGCGACATAAATTGCATTCTCGCCAGTGCGCTGGCCGCGATAACGGTACTCAGGCCAAAAATACAATTGGTTATTGGGTCTGGTCGAAGCCTGGCAATAGACCAGCGGCCCGGCGTGCAGGGCAGCTTTAGCTTCCGGCAGGTAAAACGAAAACAACCCAGCCATGCCATAGTGGTCGGCAATAATGAAGACCGGTTTGCCTTCCGCCAACAACTTCTGCCTTGCCCGCTCGACCGCGGCAGTGGTTGCCTTCCAAGCGCGAACGCGGCGCAGCGGGTCTATTTCCGCCGGCAACGGCTGGCCGGCAATTTTGCCGACGATATCACTTTGGTGAAGCACCACAAACGCGACAAGGCCGAAGATGATCCCGCCCACAAGCCAGCCTTTCACGGCCCGGAAGCCTTCCCGCCAGCGCATATCCCAATAGACCACCATCAGGCAGAACATCGGCAGCACTGCCGGCGCGATCCAGTTAGGCAGAATGCGCGAGTGCAATGACCAAGCCAGGTGCCCCAGAAACACCGGACCACCCATGCAAAAGAAGTAGAGCCAGAGCGGATTCCCACGCCGCCGCTTCCAAAATGCCGCCATTGCCCACAATGCTCCGAGAAAGAACACCGGGTTCAGCAGGGCCGCTTCAGTGAGCAGGAACTCCCAGAAGAACCGCAGCGTTGGTTTCCATTGCGAGGCAATTCCGGCATTTCCGGCGACGTGCTGAACGGTGATCCAGCCATGCTCCGAGTTCCACACAATGACAGGCAGTGTGCTCAGCGCAATCAGCAGCAAGGCGAGGTAGGGGCCGGGCTTTCGGAGTTGAACGCGCGCCGGTTTCCAGAGCAGGAAGAAAAGCGCCCAACAGACAGGGAGGTACAACGCGCTGTATTTGCTGAGAAAGCCCAAGCCCGCTGCCATGCCGGCGAACGCCCAGTCTTTGGTTGAACCGTCCGGTTGAACCGCCCGCCACCCGGCGATCATCGCCAGCGTCCAGCAGAGCACCAACGGAGGGTCGATGGTCATCAGGATAGTGCCGACGCTCATCAGCGGCGCGCCCGTCACGATCACCAGGAGCAGAAAGCCCAGCCGCGCGCTGGTTTCGCGGGCCAGAAAACGCAGCATGACAACGCTAAGAATCGCCGCGAAAACCGGCGAGAAGAAACGCACGCCCAATTGCGTGTCGCCCCAAATCGAGGTGCCCAGGAATTGGATCAGGGCGATGCCGGGCGGTTTGCTGTAGTACGACAACGCGAGATGCTTCGACCAAAGCCATTGGTAGGCCTCGTCTTTGCTCAACTCGATTATTCCCGAAGCAAGATACCCGAGACGAAACAGCAGCAACGAGCCGATGAAGATATAACCAAGGCGCAACCAATACCGGTTGAGCTGCGATTCCCGAGCCAGAGGATCCCCGCTGGAAGCCGCCGCTTCGTCCGGAACCTGAGTGTCCGGCAGCATCAGGGACGGGAGTTTTTGCCACCAAAGCGGGAACCATCGTCGGCCCAACCGACGCCATAGACCGTCCACTGACCACACCGTGGCGGCGGCGCAACCCGCACCCAGAATAGCGCCAGCTATTACATCGCCCGGGTAGTGAACGCCATTATAGACGCGGGAGAATGAGACAAGCGCGGCAGCCGGCACCATGAACCGCCAGCTGCGGCGGTAGAAAATGAAACAGACCATCGTCGCAGCGAACCAATTCGCGGCGTGGGACGACGGCATGCTACCCCCCATGGTGCTGCCGAGGAGAGTGCGCGTGTCGGCCAGAGCAATACCCGGCCGTGACCGCCCCACAGTCTTTTTAATGTTGTTGCAGACAACACCGTCGGTCAACCCGATGGCCAACCCGAAGCAAAGGATGAACAAACGCCCGCGCCGGCCGCCTTTCCAGAGAAAGAACGCGCACACGGCAAGCAGCACTGGCAAAAACAACGCCGGCCGCGCCAGCTTAGGCATGAGCCAGTCAAAAACAGGGTTCGCGAGTGACTGGTTCACCAAGCGGAACAGGGCTGTATCGATTGATTGCAAGCAGGCCATCATGGTTTGTTGCAGCAAGCATGAACGGACGCGGTGAAGGTGGCAACCCGATAACAGCCAATTGCGGATTGGGCCAAAAAACAGCCACGGGCCGAACGTCGGCTTCGCATCAACGCGGATTTTTTGCCACAGATAGGGAAAAGAAATTTAGCCACGGATGGAACACGGATTTTTGGCTACAGAACTTCGGACGGGAATTTCTCGCGGAGAATGCGAAGAGACGGGAAGACGCTTATAAAAAACCACCGATGACACAAACGGGGAACAAGATTTTTGCCACAGATGGCACAGATTTCACAGATGGGGAAAAGAACTGTAGATGGAACCTGGCGAAAGCGGCGGAGGACTGCCGCAGTCCAAAAGCTGGCGCATGTTCCGGCAGCCTCGGTGACAGCCACGAGTCCATGAAAGCAGAAAGTCGAAGTTCGACTTCCCATCACAGACGGGGAAAAGGATTTTAGCCACGGATGGAACACGGGCCGAACGTCGGCTTCGCATCAACGCGGATTTTTTACAGGAGGGGGCGAGGAGAGGGCGCAGATTTGACTTGGTTCGGGCTGTTCTGGCACACTAGAAGCCATCCGCATGACAACATCGCGACCCCGTATGACCCCCACGTTGATGGTTAACGAGGTTAGAGCCAGCTTGAAAATTGCGAGGGGCACCGGGGGTTTGGGCTGGGGCCAAGGCAGCGAGGCCGGAGCATCCCCGCAACGGGCTGTAACGGCCGAACCGGGCAGGCGAAACGCGCGATGAGCGGGAGCGTCAACATTTTACTCATCCGTCTCCGCTCGATGGGGGACATCCTATTCACCCTGCCGGCGGTCCATTTGATTCGGGAAACTTTTCCCAGTGCAAGAATCACGTTCCTCGTATCGAAAGAATACGCGCCGTTGCTGGAAGGTTTTCGAGACGTGGACACAGTCATTGCGATTGACCGCACGCGGTTCAAGCGACCGAATCCCCAGGCAATCATTATCGAAACGTTTTCCGTGCTGAGACAGGTGCGTCGCGGGAAATTCTCGCTGGCCGTGGACTTTCATGGCCATGGGGAGACAGGTCTGCTGGCTTGGTGCAGCGGGGCGCCGCAACGCGTGGGACTCGTGTCCCACGCCACGCGGAACTGGGCCTACACAAAGGTTTTAAGGCCCGATCGCCGTCTTCATCCAGCTCAGCGCAATTTATCGCTCCTCCAAGAGTGTGGTTTGCAACCAGCCCGAATTCGCAATGAATTCGCCTTGCCGGCGGGCGCACTGGATGAAGCCGCGCAGTTTCTTAGATCCAGGGGGGTAAGTTCAGCCAAACCGTCTCTGTTCATACAACCGTTCACGAGCACTCCTTTTAAAGACTGGCCTCTCGACCGGTTTCTCGAAGTGGCTCAGTTCTGGCGGAGCCGCGGGCGGCAAGTGATTTTTGGCGGAGGACCTGCGGATCTGGCCACCTTGGAGCCCGTACGTCAGGCCGGCTTCCCGGTCTCAGCAGGGGTGCCACTGCTGGTCACCGCGGGTCTGATTAAGCTTTCCAGCCTCGTTCTCGGAAGCGACACCGGCATACTCCACCTGGCAGTGGCGATGGGCAAACGGACCGTGATGGCCATGGTCTCCGCCAAGCCTGGCAATTGCCATCCATTTCAACACCCGGACTGGACGGTCGTGCCACCAGAGGAGGGTCAACCCATTTCCAGCATTTCGACCGATACGGTCAACGAAGCCTGCGCCCGCGCTTTCGCAGAAGTAAGTGCCGTTTAAAAGGCAAGGGGCGGAAGACGGAAGTGGGCCAAACATCAGCCGCGGATTGAGGTCCAGTTTCTGGCCGGGCGGCAAGGATGCTGCCCCGGCTACGGCAGGCAGGATGCCTACCGCTACAGCGGAGGCGTAAGCGTGATTAGGTAAATGACTTCCCGTGTATCGACCGAGACAGTTAACGAAGCTCGCGCCCGCCTTACACGAACGCCCGGCTGGAAGCCCGCCACTACGGGTTAAATGACCTCTCGAATGAGCGGGAGCAGCTTCGGTGGCTCATCGGAAAACTCGAAGGCCGATTGCACGCGGACTTTCGCCCAATCTGCTTGGGCTTTGTCCGCCGCATGAATGCGGCATAGAATGGAGCCCCGCTTAACGGCTTCGCCCGGTTTGGCCATCATATCGACTCCGACATCGTAATTGAGCACCGATTCCTTGTTCAGCCGGCCGCCGCCCTGGTCCCGAATCACTTCGCCGATAATGCGCGCGTCGCAACGGGACACAAAGCCCGCCCTGGGGGCCTTCAGCTCCACAACTTCGGGCGCGGTGTGATCGAGAGTCAGCTTCTGGTTGAACGCAGCCAGATCAGCACCATGCGCCAGGAGCAGCTCGTCCCATTTCCGGCGAGGTTTGCCTGAAGCCAGGCAGTCTGCGGCCTCTTTTTGCGCCGCGGCCAGGTTTTTGGATTTCCCGGTGCGCACGAGAAGATGCGCCGCGCAAGCAATCACGAGCTCGTTCAAATCGCCGGGGCCACAGCCCTCCAAACAATGCACGGATTCCTTTATTTCCAGCCAGTTCCCAGCGGCACAACCCAGCGGCGTATCCATGCTAGTAAGCAATGCCCGCGTATTAACGCCGCATTCGCTACCCAGCGCGACCATTGTCTGGGCCAGTTCATGCGCCTTTTCTTCGGTCTGCATGAACGCCGCCACGCCGAATTTCACATCGAGCACCAGCGCCTGCAGGTTCTCCGCCAGTTTTTTCGAGAGGATCGACGCGACAATGAGCTGCAGGGACGGCACGGTGCCGGTAACGTCGCGTAACGCGTAGAGCCCCTTGTCCGCAGGCACCATGCGCGTCGTCTGACCAGCCATCACGCAGCCGAGCTTCTGCACGATCTCGATGATGCGCCCGGTCGGAATCAAGGTCTTGAACCCGGGGATGGAGTCGAGCTTGTCGAGCGTGCCACCGGTGATGCCCAGGCCCCGCCCGGAAATCATCGGCACACGAAAACCAAGGCAAGCCAGCAACGGCGAGAGCGGGAGCGACACCTTGTCCCCCACACCGCCAGTGGAATGCTTATCCACGACCGGCCGCGGGTCTTCGGGAAGCTTCAACACATCGCCCGAATCACGCATTGCCAGCGTCAGGGCGCCGGTCTCCGCCACGGTCAATCCGCGAAAGTAGACGGCCATCAGGAATGCCGCCATCTGGTAATCAGGAATTTTTCCCGCGGTATAGGCGGCGATCATTTCCTTGATTTGGGCCGCAGACAACGCCTGCCCTTCACGTTTAGCTTCAATGAGAGATAAAAAATTCACGATATATTTATAATAAATGGCGAAGATGCGGGTGATCGGCAATCAAATTTCTGCTGCCGGCAAACCAAAACCCGCTGTGACACCCATTCTCAGCCGAGAAACTTCCTGGCGACCAGGCTGGCGTTATGGCCGCCAAAGCCGAATGAATTGTTCAGGATTGCGTCAACCTTCATTTGACGCGATTCGTTGGGCACGTAGTCCAAATCACAATCGGGATCGGGCACTTCGTAGCTAATCGTCGCGGGAACCGCATTGGTCTCGAGAGCTTTGGCGCAAACGACCATTTCTACCGCGCCCGCCGCGCCGAGCATGTGGCCAGTCGCTCCTTTGGTAGAGCTGACGGCGAGCTTGCGCGCATGGCCACCAAAAACCGTTTTGATTGCCTGGGTTTCGGCGATGTCCCCCTGCGGTGTGGCGGTGCCATGGGCGTTGATGTAGGAAATCTCTTCGGGATTCATCCCGGCACTGCGCAGCGCCATGCGCATGCAACGCACCGCGCCCTCCCCGCTGGGAGAGGGGGCGGTAAGGTGGTGCGCATCCGCCGTGTTGCCGTAACCGGTCATTTCCGCGTAGATGCGAGCCCCGCGCGCCTTGGCATGTTCGAGCTCCTCGAGCACGATTACCCCGGCCCCTTCCCCCATCACAAAGCCATCTCTTTCCTTATCGAACGGACGCGAGGCTCGTTTCGGCGCATCGTTGCGCGTGCTCATCGCACGCATCGCGCAGAAACCGCCGATACCGATAGGCACAATGGTCGCTTCGGCTCCGCCGGCGAGCATGACCTTGGCGTCGCCCATGCAGATAGTCCGCCACGCCTCGCCGAGAGCGTGATTGGACGTAGCACAGGCCGAACAGGTGGCAAAATTAGGGCCGCGGAGATTGAAGTATATCGACACCAGACCGGAGGCCATGTTCGAGATCAGCATCGGGATCATAAACGGCGAAAGCCGTCCGGGGCCGCGTTCGAGCAGGATCTTAAGTTGCTCGGTCGTGGTTTGCAGTCCCCCAATCCCCGAGCCGATAAAGGCCCCCACCTCGTCGCAATTCACCCGGTTGAGGTCCAAGCCCGAGTCGCGAAGAGCCTGCCAGGCCGCGTACACGCCGAACTGGGAAAACCGGTCGGCGCGACGGACATCTTTGGGGGACGGAAAGGCCGGCGCCGGGTCGAAATTCTTCACTTCAGCGGCGATCTGCGTGTCGAATTTGGAGGCGTCAAAGGCGGTAATTTTATCGATACCGCATTGGCCGCCAAGCAGGTTCTTCCAGAAGAGACCGATCTCATGGCCGATGGGAGTAACAACCCCCAAGCCAGTGATCACGACTCTGTGTCCTTTCCAGCCGTTTGCCATAAAATCAAACGGGGCAGCCCAAGGCAAAGCCAGTCCGAGCTACCCCGAAAGCACTCAACTTACGCTTACTTGTGTTGCAAGTCTTCGATGTATTTGATCACATCGCCCACGCTTTGCAGCTTTTCCGCCTGCTCGTCGGGAATCTCATTCCCGAATTCCTCCTCGAGCGCCATGACCAATTCCACGGTGTCGAGCGAATCCGCCCCCAGGTCTTCAATGAATTTCGCATCGGGTGTGACCTGGTCTGCGTTCACGCCCAACTGCTCGACGATGATGTCTTTGACTCTTTGCTCAATAGTTTTCTCAGCCATGGTTGTCTCCAGTTCGTATTTTTGCAGTGTGTCTATGCAAGTTAGGGTGAGGCGTCAAGCCCCGAATCCTAAAAATTTACATTGCCATCCCGCCATCCACCGAAATCACCTGCCCGGTGATGTAACGCGCTCCCGGGCCCGCCAAGAACAGCACGGCATCCGCCACGTCATCAGGTTGACCAAGGCTGCCGAGCGGGATCTGTTTCATCAAAGCCTCACGCACGTCCTGGCCCAGTTTTGCCGTCATCGCCGTCTCGATGAAACCCGGGGCGATCGCATTTACGGTAATGCCCCGGCTGGCCAGCTCGCGCGCGGAGGATTTCGTAAAGCCGATTACTCCCGCCTTGCTTGCCCCGTAATTGCACTGGCCCGCGTTGCCGATAAGACCGATGACCGAAGCGATGTTGATGATCCGGCCGGACCGCTGTTTGAGGAAGCTCCGCACAAACGCCTTGGTGAAAAGGAATGTGCCCTTTAGATTTATGTCCAGCACCGCATCCCAGTCCGCCTCACTCATCCGCATCAACAGGCCGTCTTTGGTGATGCCGGCATTATTGACGAGGATGTCCACCTTCCCGGCGGCCGCAAGAATCTGTTCCGACGCCGATTCCACACTGGCCGCATCCGAAACGTTGGCGGCGACCCCCCACGCCTTACGGCCCAAGGACATGGCTTTCTGAACGGTCTCGTCACAAAACTCGGCTTTGAGGTCAACGCAAACCACGTCAGCACCCGCTGAAGCGAGTTTCAAAGCGATAGCCTGGCCGATGCCGCGGCCTGCGCCAGTGATCACCGCGGTTTGGTTTATCAGTTGCGTCATACGGCAGTCACTTGTCAGGCATTGTCAGCCTGTTGTCAACTCACTAAAACCGGGGAGCCGCGCAGCGGAATCATTGTTCACGCAAAGTCATGTTTGTTCGTTCGTGTTCCGGCCGGGCGGCAAGGATGCCGCCGGCTACGGCAGGCAAGATGCCTGCCGCTATAACAATGCGCGCCTCGGAATTTTCAAACAGGCTCTCAGGCGGCAAGCGCTTTGGCCGCAACCTCCAAACTCGCCACATCCGCCACATTGAGCATCTGCGCGCTTTTGTCGATCCGTTTCATGAAGCCGCTGAGGGCTGTTCCCGGCCCAAATTCGATAAAGCGCGTGAACCCTTGCGCCAGCAGGCAGCTCATTGATTCTTCCCAACGCACCGGGGCAGTGACCTGCTCGACCAACCGCGCGCGGATGGTTTCTGCGGTTTCGTGCGGCTGGGCGGTAACGTTCGAAACGACCGCAACCGCCGGAGGCTTCAGCGCGACGCGTTCGAGCGCGGCTTGGAGCTTTGACTGCGCGCTGGCCATAAGCGGCGAGTGATACGCACCCGCGACCGTCAGCGGCAACGCGCGTTTAGCGCCCCTGGCTTTGGCAAAATCGCAGGCTTTCAGGATTCTTTCGGTCGGGCCGGAAATCACGAGTTGGCCGGGGCAATTCAGGTTGGCCAGCGCCACGCCCGCTTGCGCGCAAACTTCGCGCGTTGCGGCCACGTCCAAGCCGATAATTGCGGCCATCGAACCGCGCGTAGCTTCGCAGGCTTCCTGCATGAACTGGCCGCGCTCGCGCACTACCCGCAAACCATCCTCAAAGCTCATCGCTCCCGCAGCGGTGAGCGCTGTGAACTCTCCAAGCGACAAGCCGGCCGTGGCCTCAAAGCTCAATGATGGAACGTGTTCTTTCAGCAATTGAAACGCAACCCAGCTCACCAGCAGAATTCCCGGCTGCGCATTTTCTGTTTTGGTCAGTTCAGGCTCCGGCCCGTTGAAACAGATCGAAGCCAGATCGTATCCCAAGGCGGCATTCGCCCGCTCGAACCAAGTTTTGGCTCCCGGAAACTTCTCCGACAGGTCTTTGCCCATGCCAACGGCCTGTGCCCCCTGGCCTGCGAATAATAATGCAGTCTTTGTCATGTTCTCTGTTTCTAGAATCCCATTTTGCCAAGTTCGGTTTCAAGGGCCGCCTGGAACTGCTGCAAATCGGATGCAGGGGGGCGATAGCCTGGTTGCTGGGGCGCGAAACCAAGCCGGCCTGCCTGATCGAGTTGCCACGCCGCCAGGTTGCCGTCGCTGAAGGTGACTTTGCCGCTTACTACAGCTCCCGGGACCGCGAGCCGATCCACGGAAACGGAAACTGTCCCGGTTGAGCCTGCCGGTTGGGCGGGCTTCGCCGCGGATAGCGCGGAGGATGCCGCGGCGGGCTGAGATCCCGATGCAAGCGCTGAGCTGGAAGCAGGGGAACCTGGCTCGACCGGCTTTGGCCGCTCCGCATCTTTCGGCGTTAACTTCATATCATCCACGAGCAGCCGGACCTCCATATAAGTCAAGCTGACGCCGAGTTCCGAAATCAACCGGGTTTGAATTTCCGAAAGTTTCAGCCCTTCTGAAATCCATTCCGCCACTTTTTTCCGTTGTGCCTCGTCCAAATTCATAATTTGCCTTGTTCTTTATTCGCAGTCTTTGCCGTCAGTTCAACTCTTTTTTCAACAGAGAACAAAGAGAGTAATGCAAAGCCATGTCGCAACAGGAGATAAAAACAAGTCCCCCGTCAGGAAAACAGCCGGCGATTGCGGCACGCGCTGACAAAAAGCCACCGATGGCAAAGATTTCACAGCGTCGAAGTTCGGTTTCCCAAGATTAAACACGGATTTTCCCACAGAAGTTAGGATGGGAATTTCTCGCGGGGCGCGCGGAGAGCGCGAAGAGACGAAATCCCGGTGGAATTGGACTGAAGGCCGGAAACAGGGAAAGAAATCGGCGCGGACTGACGTCCGCGACTACGATATGCGACAACAGCCACCGCGCGGTAGTTGGTGACGTGAGCCGACGCACACGCCGGCAAGGTTAGAGCTGGGGAATTTTAATCGTCATCGTCCACGCAAGGTCATGCGCGTTCGTTCAGGTTCCGGCCAAGCGGTGGCGGCCTGTGGGAACATGCCCGAGACGTGGTGAAAGCCGTCCCCGGAGTTTTCCGCGCGAGCGCGGAAAACAGCACCCGAAGTGGGCGCGGTCTCCATTCCATTTCGGAGTTCCGATTTAACTCGGGTTTTCGGCCTGGAAATCCCCGACCAGCCTTCGCGCATCGGTTTCCGGAAGAAGACCTATTTTCCTCCGCTCACTCGATGGCGTCGTCGCAGCGGCAAAGACTTCCAGCAACACCCCGCCGGCTATCACAGCAAGGCCGCTCAATACAAAGTCCATCATAGTTCTCTCCAAGCAGACGCAATGCCATGACCAGACTGCGATCCGTCTGGAGCCGGAGGCAGGTGAACCATGAATGAATAGAGGTTGTTCCGCCACAAGGGGTTGCCAGGTAAAGCCGGGCTTCGAGATTGCGTTCATGGAGACCGAAATGCCTGTCCATTTTTCACAAGAGTTGTTCATCGTCTGGACAGCCCGGAACGCGAAGACGTTGAAAGCGGACAGGATAGCCACAGATGGCACAGATTTCACAGATTTCACAGAACTTAGGATGGGAATTTTTCGCGGAGAACACAAAGAGGCGGAATCCCGGTGGAATTGGACTGAAGGCCGGGCGGCAAAGATGCCGCCGGCCACGGCAGGCAAAATGCCTGCCACTACAAAAATGCTGTTACCGGGACACATCGAGATCGGGACTTGCCCGTGATGAGCGTTGCGAGAAATGAGCCTGACATTCGAAGGTTCGCTTGTTTAACATCGGAACGTGAACATCATAGGTTTCCAGTTTGATATTGCCTGGGAGGACAAACGGGCAAATTTCGCTACAGTGCTCCGGTTGCTGGCAAAAACCGGGCCGGATAAGGGTTCGGTGGTGGTGTTGCCGGAGATGTTTGGAACAGGATTTAGTGTGGGCAAAGGCGAGACTGCTGAAGCGCGCGGAGGGGAGACCGAGCAATTCCTGGCGAACACCGCAAAGGAATTTGGCGTGTGCCTCATCGGGGGAGCAGCCATCTGCGACCGCGATGGCCGCGTGCGCAATGAAGCCCTCGCATTCTCGCCGACCGGTGAACTGCTCGCCGTTTATGCCAAAATGAAACCGTTCACCTTGGGCGGAGAGGCGGAATATCACACTGCCGGGGAACGACCGATCGCCTTCCGATGGCAGGATTGCACGATCTCACCGTTTATATGCTATGACCTGCGGTTTCCGGAGCTTTTCCGCGAAGCGGCAAGCGCGCATCGCCCGGGATTGTTCGCGGTGCTTGCCAATTTCCCAGGGAAACGCATTCATCACTGGGTGCGGCTGTTGCAGGCGCGCGCGATCGAAAACCAAGCCTATATCATTGGCGTCAACCGCATCGGGAGCGACCCCCATAACACTTATAACGGACGCTCACTTATTATTGACCCGGAAGGCGAGATACTGGCGGATGCAGGTGAAAGGGAAGGATGCATCCGGGCGAGGCTCGATTTGGCCAACCTGCGGAAGTACCGGGAGGGTTTGCCGTTTCTCGATGATTTGAAGAGATAAAACAGCGGGCGCGGAATCCTTGCCGCAGATTAAACACAAATTTTTTCACAGGACGGGAACTTCTCGCAAAGCCGCGAAGGCGCAGAGGTGCGAATAAGAAGCCACAGAGGGTACAAACGGGGGGCGGGATTTTTGCCACAGATGGAACACGGATTAAACACGGACAGGGGTGGTTAAGAGACGAGAGCTGGAAATTAACGCAAAGACGCTAACAAAAAGCCACAGGCCGAACGTCGGCCTCGTATAAGCACGGATTTTTGGCCACAGAACATCAGACAGGAATTTCTCACGGAGAACGCAAAGACGCCGGCTCGGAATTTTCATACATCGCACAAACCGCCGACAATGCGTAACCGACTGCCGTCGGCAACTACTGGTTTTTCCTCTATAAAGATGCCGAAAGGGGCCCCCGCCTGATGCCTCCAGTAATGGCAAAAAAATGTCCATGAAAGGGCACGTTTTGTATTGCCCGGAAGCACGGCTTCTCCTGACAATAAGAGAGATATGGACGACGCATTATTTGGCGATTTGATTTATATCTTCGCCTTTTGCCTTGGCGGACTGGTGTTCGCCGCAGGTCCATTTGTCGTCGTTCACCTGCTGGCGGCACGCAAGACGCGCAATGTTTCCAACAAGACCCAACAGGCCATTGAATGCGGCATAGACCCCATCGGAGACGCCTGGATCCGGTACAGTGCGGTGTATTACCTGTATGCGCTGGTGTTTGTGGCGTTCGCGGTGGACGTTCTTTTTCTAATCCCGGTCGCCGTGGTGTATAACCGGGAATTCCCCATCCGGGATTTTGTGGAATTGCTCATTTTCGTGGGGATCCTGTCCCTGGTGATCGTTTACGCCTGGAAGAAAGGAGTTTTTGAATGGAAGCGCCGGAAGACAATTCCCAACTCCTGAAGGACTGCTCGCCTTACGTAAAGTTTGCGAAGCTGGACGAGTTGCTCGCCCTCGGCCGCGCCAATTCCTTGTGGCCGTTGACGTTCGGGCTTGCCTGCTGCGCGATCGAGATGATGGCAGCGGGAGCATCACGGTTCGACCTTGCACGTTTTGGCGCGGAGGTGTTCCGTCCCTCTCCACGGCAGGCGGATGTGATGATCGTAGCGGGAACGGTCAACAAGAAGATGGCGGCGGCGATCAAGACGCTTTACGACCAAATGCCGGAACCCAAATGGGTGATTGCCATGGGCAACTGCGCCATCTCCGGCGGGCCATTTGTTTTTCCCGGCCAATACGCGGTCATCGAAGGGGTCGACAAACTTTTTCCGGTAGATGTCTTCATACCGGGGTGTCCGCCACGGCCAGAAGCCCTGATCGAAGGCCTCTTGAAGCTGGAAGAGAAACTTACCGGGAAACGGCGCTGGCCGGTAGTCAAGCCCGAGTGAGATAAAGACGATGAATCCCGCCGTTCCGGAAATCCCAGGCGATAGCCCGCTGAAGGCGGCACAAGCTCCCGCCGAACAAGCGGCCGTTACGCCTGCGGTCGCGCCCTGGCCGAATCCACTGGCGCATCTCCAAATTCCGTTTCGGGCGGTGGATTATGAAGTCAAAGGCTATCACCTGGAAGTGACGGTTGCGCCAGGCGAGGTCGTGGCGGTCGCGACCCAACTCGACAAGGAAGGGCTGGCCCTGGACACCATAACCGGCGTTGATTGGATGGCGGAGGGCCAAATGGAGGTGGTGTATGATTATTTTCACCTGGCAAAACCCCTAAGGGTGGTTGTGCGGACCCGGATCCCGCGGGACAAGCCGGAGATTGACACCATTTCCGGAGTGTTTCCGGGCGCGAACTGGCATGAAAGGGAAACGCATGATTTCTTCGGCATAAAGTTTCTCGGGCACCCTGACCTGACCCCATTCCTGCTGCCCGAAGACGCCACTTATCATCCGCTGAGGAAGGATTTTGTCGCATGACGGAGAAAGCGGATTTCCTGACGGGCGATGTCGCGGCCGGGCAACCGCCGAGGGAGACTTTTGTTTTGAATCTTGGGCCGCAGCATCCGGCCACCCACGGAGTGTTGCGGGTCAAGATGACGATGGACGGGGAGTACATTGTGCGGGCCGAACCGGTTTGCGGATATATCCACCGGATGCAGGAAAAGATGGGCGAGAACCGCACGTATGCCCAGTTCCTGCCCAATACGAGCCGCATCGATTACCTGTCCGCAATGACCTACACCCATGCCTTCGTTGGCGCGGTGGAACGGGCGGCGAAGATCCCGGTGCCACCACGGGCGGAATACATCCGGGTAATTACGTCGGAGCTGAATCGCATCTCGAGCCACCTGGTCTGGTGGGGGGCATTCCTGCTCGATCTTGGCGGGTTTACCCCGCTGCTTTACGCGTTCGATGACCGGGAGAAGATTCTAGACCTGCTCGAAGCCATCACCGGAGCGCGGCTGACCTACTGCTATTACCGGTTCGGAGGGCTTTGCAACGACGTGGACGACAGTTTCATCAAAGGCACGCGGGAGTTCGTGGCACATATGCGGCCGCGGTTGAAGATGTACCGCGGACTGGTGACGGAGAACATCATTTTTAGGAAACGCCTGGAGGGCATCGGACCGATCAGCCAGGAAATGTGCCGCAAGTACGGGGCAACCGGGCCGGTGATTCGGGGCTCCGGTGTCAGCTACGACGTTCGAAGGGTCGAGCCTTACTCGGCCTATCCCGAATTCGATTTCGAGATCCCGACATTCCCGGGAGGGGATTCAATGGCCCGCTATCTGGTACGGATGGAGGAGATGGTGCAGAGCCTGCGCATCATCGAGCAGGCCCTGGACAAGCTGCCAGCCGGGCCGGTGATGGCCGACAAGGTGCCGCGCGTGCTGAAGCTGCCCGCCGGAGATTATTGCTATGCGGTGGAAGCGGCCCGGGGCCGGTTCGCGGTTCGCATTGTGAGCGACAACAAGGAAATCCCCTACCGCGTGAAGCTCCGAACCCCGTCACTTTCGAACCTCAGCCTTTTCGAGGAAGCCAGCAAAGGGATGCTGCTGCCCGACGCGCTCGCCCTGATGGGGAGTCTCGACCTGGTGATCCCGGACATAGACCGTTAACCGGCACGAGAAGAAGACCAAACAAAAGATGCTCAACAAAGAACAACCGGTGGCGAGTGGAAATGAAGGCGGGAGGTTTCTGGCATGATGCAATCCCTCTCCGGTTTCATCGCGGGCTTCTGGCAATTCATCGCGAGCTTGTGGCCCGAGCCGCTCCGTCTGGTGCTGTTCCTAGGCGGGATCATGGCGTTTGTAGGGCTTAACGCCGCCTACCTGGTGTGGGTGGAACGGAAAGGGGCCGCGCGTTTCCAGCGCCGGCCGGGACCGACCGAAGTTGGCTACGCGGGTTTGCTGCAACCCATCGCCGACGCGGTCAAACTGCTCACGAAGCAGCTGATCGTTCCCGCCGGGGTGGACGCCACCCTGTTCCGCGCCGCGCCGCTGATGGTCATGGCTCCGGCCCTGATGAGCCTGGCAGTGATTCCATTCAGCGACGTGCTTTCCGCGAGGAACATCAACGTGGGTTTGCTGATGATTTTCGCTTTCGGCTCGATTAACGTGATGGCGCTGATGCTGGGCGGGTGGTCGTCCCGGAACAAATACGCGATCATCTCGGCCGCGCGGATAGTTTCGCAGAATGTCGCCTACGAGATCCCGATGCTGTTGGTGGTGATCACGATGGTGATGGTTACCGGGACGATGAACCTGAGCGACATCGTGAAGGCGCAAGCCGGGCCGTTCTGGCATTGGAACCTTTTCAAAGTGTGGGTTAATCCGCTAATGCCGGTGACGTTCCTGATTTTCTATATTTGCATGCTGGCGGAGACCAACCGGGCGCCCTTTGACATGGCCGAGGCGGAGAGCGAGCTGGTGGCCGGTGCCTACACGGAATATTCGGGCATGGGGTTTGGGGTGTTTTTCATGGCGGAATACGCGAACATTCTCCTCGGCTGCAGCCTCGCGACGGTCCTTTTCCTCGGCGGTTGGCAGAGCCCAATCGGCATCTGGTCCGGAGTGGTTTGGTTTCTGCTCAAGCTGTATTTCCTGGTATTCTCGGTGGTCTGGATACGCTGGACGTTTCCGCGCACCCAATTTTACGGGTTGCTCAATCTTTCCTGGAAAATCCTCATCCCGGTGTCACTTTTCACGCTCATTCTCTCCAGCGCGATGCTGAAGCTCATCAAACCGTTTGCAGCATGAAAAGCGCCCTGAAAGAAATCGCCGTCGGGTTCAACAGCCTGATTACAGGCATGCGGATCACGCTCGGCCAGTTCTTCAAACGGAGCGTGACCCTGCAGTATCCGCACGAGTCGTTGAAAATGTCGGAGCGGTTTCGCGGGCACATTGAACTTGTGAAAGACCCGGCGACGGGAAAGGCGATTTGCTATGCGTGCAAGCTTTGCGAACGGGCCTGCCCGAGCGATTGCATCATCGTTGAAGGGGCGAAATTGGACGGCGCCAAGAAGAGGTCGGTAACCACATACCAGCTAGATTTTACCAAGTGCAGCCTTTGCGGTTCCTGCGTTGAAGCCTGCCGGGACGGCGCCATCCGGTTCTCGCACGATTACAATCTTGCCAGCCTGAGCAAAGAGGAGTTCGTGATGGACCTGTTCAAGCGACTGGAAACCGAACGGGAGGAAGAGGAGCGGCGGGAGGGCAAGCCGGCAAGTGCCGTGCCGGTCGCGGTGAAGCCTGAAGCAGCACAACCAGCAGCCGGGCAAACAAAGGTGGAGGTGAAATGAAAGCCTTTCCAGCCTCAGAAATCATCGTCAGCGCAATCTTCATTCTCTGCCTAGCCACGACCGGTTTGGGCGCGCTGATCGCCGCGTTGAGTGTCCGGATTATTCGCAGCGTGTGCGGCCTGGCGATCTGCTGCATCGGCCTGGCTGGTCTCTATTATTTTCTCCACAGCCCGTTCCTGGCGCTAATGGAAATCCTCATCTATGTGGGCGCAGTCTGCGTGACGATAGTGTTCGCGATCATGCTAGCCGAGCCGGATGAACAGCCGCAGCCGGACCGGCACGGGGCGAACATTTTGTGGGGCGGAATCGCGCTGACCGTAAGCGTTGCGCTCCTGTGGGGCCTGTGGCGATTGAGCTGCGAGGCTGACTTTACGTCCCCGCCAAACCTGATGACCGACGGTTCTATCCGGGCGATTGGCATTTCTCTGCTTACCACCTACAGCCTGGCCTTTGAGCTGATTTCTCTCGTGTTATTCGTGGCCATCCTCGGCGCGCTGGCGATCGCCCGGACCGGGAGGACCAAACCATGAACGAAACGCCTCTTTACGACCGGCCGGAAATTTATTTTGCCGCCGCGGCTTTCCTGCTCGCGGTGGGCATCTTCGGCCTGATCCGCCGGCGCACGCTGATCGGCATGCTGATTTCCGGCGAGCTGATTTTTTCGGCCGCCACACTCAATGTGATGGCATTCAACCGCTTCCGGGCGCCGGATCCGGCGGTCGGGCAGATTTTTGTCCTGTTCATCATGGGTTTGGCGGCGGCTGAAGTTGGCATTGCGCTCAGCATCATCATCGCCGTTTACCGCAATTACCGCTCCGTTAAAACCAAGGAGCTGTCGGAACTGAATGGATAGTTCAATGCCAACTCACGACATAAGACTCCTGCTCGCAGTGCTCGCTCCGCTCATCGGCGCGGGGCTGGTCATGGCGACCGACAGACGGCCCAATGTGCGTGAAACGTGCTCTTTCCTGGCCGCCGCAACGCTGTTCCTCATCACGGCGTCCCTGATTCCCGACATCCACGCCGGGAAGAAACTGTACTGCTCCGTGTTCCAGTTGCTGCCGGGGCTGAGCGTTGCGCTCCGGGCTGATGCGTTGTCGATGGTCTTTGCCCTTTCGGCCTCGTTCCTGTGGATCGTCACGGTGTTTTACTCGGCAGGCTATATGCGCGGCCTCAACGAGCACGAGCAGACGCGGTTCAACACGTGTTTCGCGCTGGCCCTGTTCGGAGCTGTCGGCTGCGCTTTCGCCGACAACCTGCTCACGCTGTATTTGTTTTACGAGATCGTCAGCATCTGCACCTACCCGCTGGTCGCCCATCACCAAGACGAAGAAAGTTATGAGAGCGGCAAGAAGTACCTGACGTATCTAACGGCCACAGCCAAGGGTCTAGTACTTCCGGCGATGGTGCTGATCTATGTTTTGACCGGCAACCTCAACTTTGCGAACAACATCAACACGGGCATTCTACCTCCTGACGTGAACCGATGGGTGGTCACAGCTCTTTACGCCTGCTGCCTCTTCGGCTTCGCCAAGAACGCCGTGATGCCGTTCCACAACTGGCTGCCGAGCGCCATGGTGGCGCCGACACCGGTCAGCGCGTTGCTCCACGCGGTGGCCGTCGTAAAGGTCGGCGTGTTCTCCACCGTCCGCGTGATGCTTTACGTTTTCGGCGTGGACACAATGAACGCGCTGAATCTCGGCATGCCGACGGCTTATTTCGTCTCCATCACCATCCTGGTGGCTTCCGTGATCGCGCTAAGCAAGGACGACCTGAAGGCGCGGCTGGCCTACTCCACGGTGAGCCAGCTTTCCTACATCATTCTGGGCGTCGCCCTCCTGAAGCCAGCCGGGATCGAAGGCGGCCTAGTCCACATCGCCAATCATGCGTTTGCAAAAATCACGCTCTTCTTCTGCGCCGGGGCGATCTACGTCGCCACTCACAAGAAAAAGATTTCCGAGATGAACGGATTGGGGCGGGTGATGCCCTTCACTTTCGGAGCTTTCGCCCTGGCTTCGCTGAGCATGATCGGCGCGCCGCCCGTAGCGGGTTTTGTCAGCAAATGGTACCTGTTGAACGGCGCTTTTGATGCCGGCTCGATCGGCATCATCGCCGTGCTGCTGATCAGCACGGTGCTGAACACCGCCTATTTTGCCCCCGTAGTTTACGGCGCCTTTTTCGGCAAACGTTCCGAGGAAGACGCCAAACACCAATACACCGAAGCGCATCCCTCGCTGGTGATCCCGCTGGGCATCACCGCGGCCATCTCGGTCATCATCGGGCTTTACCCGGGGTTCTTCA
>CAIQQM010000122.1 GCA_903873945.1 uncultured Verrucomicrobiota bacterium | reverse complement strand
TGAAAAACGGCGTGTTTCCGGCAGGGTACGGCGGATAATATTTCGGCTCAACGGCAGAGAACAGGTTCCAGTCCGGACTTGTCTTCTTGAACCGCTTCCTTATCGCCGCGTAATCAAACTGGGCGGAGAGAACCCCCACCAGAGGCATCCCCGGCCTATATTCCTTCGAACACACAGGACAGAGGTAGCGGACCTCGTCCCGTTTATAGGTCCTGCCGCACGCGTTGCATTGGTAAACAAATTCCGTCATTTCAATAATGAATCAATCCGGCGCGGGCTGGGAAACCCGCAGTCCAGCCGGGCGACGCATCGCCCGGCGCACAGTTTTGCACGATGAACAAGGTTTGGTCAGGCCTTACCGTTCAAGCTGGCAATCAAAGCGGCATAGAAAGCCGCGGCGCCGCTCAAATGCTCAACGGGGCAAGCCTCGTTTGGCGCATGGGCGTAGACTTCATTGCCCGGGCCGAGGCCAAGGCAAGGAACTCCGTACATACCGGAGATTGACACGCCATTGGTGCTGAAGGTCCATTTGTCCACGAGCGGAGCCTTCCCAAGCACTCCCGTGTATGCATCAACCGCGTTCTTCAGATAAGGTGATTTTTCATCCAGCACCCAGGTGGGGAAATATTTTTCCGTCGGGTACACCTTGCCGGTGTAAGCAGCTTCCGCATAGTTCAGCACGAAGACGTTTGCATCCGGATAACCGGCGCGTTTTGCGGCATCCCGGACTTCGGCGAGGGCGCTTTCCTTGGTCTCCCCGAAGGTGAGCCGGCGATCCAGGTGAATGCCGGCCTCATCCGCCACCGCACAGAGCGACGGCGAAGACGACCGCACTTCGGTGACCGTAACCGTTCCTTTGCCCAGGAATGGATCGTTGCGGAGACGTTCGTTCAACTTCTCGATCTCGAGAGCGATACGCGAAATCTTATAGATGGCATTGTCGCCACGCTCGGGCGCCGAACCGTGGCAGCTCCGACCTTTTACCTCGACCCGAATCTCCATGCGTCCCCGATGCCCGCGATAGATGTTCATGTTCGTCGGCTCGGTGATGACGGCGAATTCAGGTTTAATCTTTTCCTCTTTGTACAGGTACTGCCAGCAAAGGCCGTCGCAGTCTTCTTCCATCACCGTGCCGGTAAAGTAAATCGTGAACTGCTCATTCAGGCCCAGCTCCTTGATCATCTTTCCCGCATACACCATGGAGGCCATGCCGCCTTTCTGATCAACGGTTCCGCGGCCCCAGATTTTTCCGCCTTCAATCTTCGGTTGAAAGGGATCGAAGGTCCACTGGGCCTTGTCCCCGGGATACACCGTGTCGATGTGAGCATCGAAGGCAACGACGCGCGAACCTTTCCCGATTCTCCCGATAATGCTTCCCAAACCATCGATACGGACCTCGTCGAAGCCGACCTTCTCCATCTCCTTTTTGATGACCTGAATCACATCCTTTTCCTTCGAAGAAAAGGAAGGGGTGCGGACCATGTCCGCAAGAAACCGGGTCGTTTCCTGCTCAAGCTCTTTTGATCGTTTTTGAATCGTCTTATAGATTGCACTCATATTGTTTCCTGATGGGTTTCGTATTTTAGGTTACAATTTTTTCCACATTTGTTCCGAAAGCTCTCTTGCGCGCGCGTTGATCCGCTGTTCATCGATATTCAACGTAAGGCGCCGATTTTCCATCAACACCCTTCCGGCCACAATCGTCGTGTCCACGGCGGCCTGCGAAATGCCGAACACCAGATGGCCGAAGCTGTTGTGGTCGAGGAGCGGCGTCGGCGGATCATAATCAAAAACCACAACATCGCCAGCACAACCCTCGCGCAATTCGCCCAGGGGAACATTAAAGATTCGCCCAGCGATCCGGGGATTGCCGGCAAAGAGAGCCGTTACAACCTCGGAAAACCCGACGGACGGGTCCTGGGCGGACAGGTGCTGGGCCCAGAGCGCCACGCGCAATTCTTCCAGCATGTTGGTCGTCATGGCATCTGTTCCTAGGCCGACGAGGACGTTCCTCCCGCTCAAGGCAATCAGATCAGCAACGCCGACCGCGTTATTCATATTTGACTGGGGATTGTGCACAACGGCGGTTTGGGTTTCGGCCAGAATGTCCACCTCAGCGCGATTTACATGCACGCAGTGACCCGCGATAGTTTGAGGGCCAAGAATTCCGTGCTTTTTCAACCTCTCCACCACTCTCATCTTGTGGTTGGTTTCGGAAAAATCCTGGTCGCTTTTTGCCTCGGCCACGTGAATATGGAACCCGGTCTTGAGCTGGCGACCCAGTATCGAAGCCTGTTCCAGAGTGGCGTCGCTGAGCGTAAATGCCGCGTGGAGACCAAAGAGCGCTTTGACGCAAGGGTCGTTTTGCTTTTGGCACCGGCGGATGAAGGACGCGTTTTCTTCCAGACCCTCTTTGGCGATTTGCACGCCATCTCGATCCGAGAGTTCGTAGCAAAGGCAGGCCCGCAGGCCCGTTTCCTTCACAGCTTTCTCGATGGCCTGGAGCGAACCGGGCACCGCCTGAGGACTGGCATGATGATCGATGGCTGTCGTGGTTCCGTGGCGAATCGACTCGAGTAGCGGAATCAGCGCGCTGTAGTAGCAATCCTCGGTTGTCAAAGCGGAATCCAGCCGCCACCAGAGGTTTTTCAGCACATCCACAAAATTGCTGGCGGGCTTGGTTTTCGTCAGCCCCCTTGCGAACGTGCTATAAAAATGCGTATGGGCGTTAATGAGCCCGGGCGCGACCACTTTGCGCGAGGCATCGAGGCGCCGGCCGGCAAATTTGGCGAACTCGTTTTTTGCGGCGACCTTCCTGATGATGCCGTCTTCGATCAACACCGAGTGGTTCGGGAGGACTTTGGGGCTTTTCCCAGCCGTGAGCACCGTGCCGTTTTCAATTAAGATTGAGTTGTTCATGTTAAAGAGTAATCAGCCGCCGGACAGCGAGTTATTCATCCTGTCCAAGGAGTGCCGCCCCCGGGGCAGAGGCTTCGGCGAAGCTGGGATGACAGCAGTTCCGGCATTGTTTCCGAGCGTTCAACCTTCCTTAAGCGCGGCGAGTTCCGTTTTCGTTCGCTGCCGCATCGAGATCGCTCCCGCAAAACATTTCTGCGCGCAGAGCGAACAACCGATGCAGTGAGACGGATCGAAACCGGGGACTCCGTATTTATCAAGAGTAATCGCCTGATAGGGGCAACGGGTGCAGTTGCCGCAGTGCTGGCATAACTCGCGCGCCACTTCCGGCAGCTTTTTGATGGCTGAAAGCGCCATAAAGTCCGCAATCGGATTGGGCAACGCCGAGCCAATCAATTCCTTCACCGACCCGAACCCCCGTTCCTCCATCAGGTAACTGAGCCCCGAATGGAGTTCATCGACAATCCCCAGCCCGTATTTCATCACAATCGTACAGAACTGGACCGTCTGGACGCCCAAAGCCAGGAAGGTGGCCGCATCTTTGTAATTCATCGGGCCGCCGTTTCCGGAGACAGTAACGCCCATGCCCGACACTTTCGCCAAAGTCAGATTGCTGATGGGCAGAACCCCTTCACCCGACATGC
>CAIQQM010000121.1 GCA_903873945.1 uncultured Verrucomicrobiota bacterium | reverse complement strand
TTTGCCTGGGCGGCGCGCTTCCGCCGCTTGGCCCGCGATTACGAACGGCTTGCCTCGACGCTCTCAGGTTATCACTGGCTCGCCTTCACCATGCTCATGCTCCAATCGCTATTTGCTAAAAGTGCATGACAGGCTCTAGGGGTTCAGCAAAATCGTATCTATTTGAGCTTCACTGATGTGACGGCTAACAACTGGGGCTGGAACGGGGACACGTTCGGTTAAATTTCAGGCGGATGAAGTGTCGAACGTCCAACCGTTCAGCGGAGACGCTAACTTGTATTGGAAGCGGCGGGCGCACGACGGACCGTGGAGAGCACGGTGAACCGGCGGGAATGGCGAATTCGGAACGCCGATGTTGTTCCCCAAAAACTTTACTTTTTCTTTACCTTTTCTTTACCAAATTCGCGATGGGATGAGTCAACCCATTCAGGGTTGAACACCGTTGTTTGCATACCCACCCGGGGTAGCACTTGCAGCCCAACCCCGGGCTGGTTGCTGGAACACCGGTGGTGTTACCCAAAACTTTACCATTTCTTTACCTTTTCTTTACCAAGATCGCGTTTGGGGTTGGTAAACCCAGCGGGTCACCCCTGCCAGTCCTGGACCTTGCTGATCCGCTGAACGGTCTTCTCGTCGTGCATATACGGTCTTCTCCAGACCGGTCACCTGAACCCGCGAACCGCTTAAAAGCGGAACTCCACAGCTCGGCACCGGCCAATGTTTGTGGTCCACCGAATCCTGCGGCGGACCTGATGGTTACAGGTCACAGCCCGACGCACGAAACGCGCGCCCGGCTCACACCCCTCTCCACCGGAGAAGGCCCAAAGAAATTTTGGAAGCAGCCACACAACCCGGCCTGCGAACACCGCCCGCAGACCCCGTGAGCCCCGCCCACGGCCGGCCATGTCTTTGCCGGTCAATGCCCACCACACCGTGGTGGAACTGACGAAGGAATGTTACGACAAACAGCGCGGCGGCCAAAGAAATATTTGAATGTTTTTGTGATCTTTCGACCATCGAAAGCGTCGAACGAAGCACCCGCGCAGCGCATAATGTCGAGGGGCGCAAAAAAGCAAATTCCTATCGGTTATCGGTAAATCCCTGTCCAAAAATCTTCCAAAAAATCTGTTCGGTTTTCACGTTGGTGTAGATATACCAATGACATGACGAGCGACGATATGACGCTGGTGCAGGAATATGCCCAAAGCAATTCCGAGCAGGCGTTTGCCACGCTGGTATCGCGGCACGTCAATCTGGTTTATTCAGTTGCTGTGCGCCAGGTCCGTGACCCACATCTGGCTGAGGAAATCACCCAAGGCGTTTTCATCATATTGGCACGGAAAGCGAAATCACTCAGTCCAAAGACAATCCTCTCCGGCTGGCTTTGCCGCACGGCACGAAACGTTTCCGCCAACACACTGAAAATTCAACGCCGTCGCCAATGCCGCGAACAGGAGTCACAGATGCAATCCATTTTGAACGAGTCGGATTCCACGGCATGGAATCAAATAGCGCCGTTGCTGGATGAGGCGCTGAATTGTCTGGGGCAAAAAGAGCATGATGCTGTTGTGCTCCGATTTTTCGACGGCAAGGAATTGAAACAAGTCGGTGCGGCGATGGGAACGACTGAGGACGGGGCACGTATGCGCGTGAATCGTGCCATAGAGAAACTTCGCAAATTTTTCACCAAGAAAGGCGTGACTCTTTCAGCCACGGCCATTGTCGGAGCCGTTGCCGCGAATTCCGTGCAAGCCGCGCCTACAGGACTTGCCGCCACCATAACCGCCGCCGCACTTTCGGGAACCACCATCACCACTGCGGCTGTCATTGCCGCCACCAAAGCCATTGCCATTGTATATCTGATTTACCTAAAATTCATTTTCGCGCTTTTCGCCAACAAATGCAAGGTTATTTGCAACCATTCGGAAAGCGAGTTGTAGTGGTGGACAGCTACATTGCGGGCTTTCCCCTTTTTTGACCCTTACCCAGTATTTGTCCTACCCCTTCTGATAAAGTTTCCAATCGTGACAACCGCTATCGCTTTGAATCATACTCGGACGATTCTTTCTCATGGGACTTGAGAAACTATGGCCACGGCAAACAATAACCCGTTGGACGACCTGTTCGCTGTAACGACGTCTTCGGCTGAGATGTCACCGGTCACTTCAAAACCAGCCAAGCGGGGTCGAATCAAAACCGGCCACTTTGAGGTGAGGAGTTCATATCATTTCTATTTTTTCAATCAAGAGGTTTTGGCAGCGAGCTAAAACGAGCCGGGGCCGTGCGGCGAGC
>CAIQQM010000120.1 GCA_903873945.1 uncultured Verrucomicrobiota bacterium | reverse complement strand
CGGGCAAAACCGTTCGTATTACCCGGGTGGTCGGCACGCAATTTTTCGTCGAAATATCGAGTTAAGTTTCGCCACAAATTAAACAATCAAGAAATTAAAAGGACCCATTCATGTATTCCATGCTCCTGTTAGCGGAAATCGGCAACACCACCTTGGTCATCGGCGGCGTTGCCGCATTTCTGTTTGTATTGTTTGTTTTCATGCTCATCTGGGCGAGCCGGTACACCAAGGTCGGCCCGAACCAGGTGCTGGTCATTTCCGGACGAAAGCACCGGATGGTGGACCCGGATGGCACCGTTCGCGACATTGGATTCCGCATTGTCAAAGGCGGGGGCGTCTTCGTGTGGCCGGTGTATGAAAAAGTGGACATCCTTTCGCTCGAACTGCTGACGATTGATGTGCAGCAGGAGCAGGATGTTTATACCAGCAAAGGGGTGCCTGTGCGCGTGGATGGTGTGGCGCAAATCAAAGTCAAAGGCGACGACGTCTCGATCGCGACGGCCGCGGAGCAGTTCCTGAGCAAGACGACCGATGAGATCAAAGGGGTGGCGATGCAAACGTTGGAGGGCCATTTGCGGGCTATCCTCGGTACCATGACGGTCGAAGATATTTACCAAAACCGCGACGCTTTTGCCTCGAAAGTTCAGGAAGTGGCCGCCGGCGACATGGCGAACATGGGCCTGGGCATCGTCAGCTTTACAATCAAGGACATTCGCGATAGCCAGGGCTACCTTGAAGCCTTGGGAAAACCGCGCATTGCCCAGGTTAAACGCGATGCCGTCATTGCCCAGGCCGAAGCCGACCGGGACGCGATGATCAAATCGTCCCAGGCAACGCAAGCGGGGCAGGAAGCCAAGTTCGTCGCTGATACGAGGATTGCCGAGGCACAGCGGGATTATCAATCAAATGTGGCGCAGTACCAGGCGGCGGTAAACCAGAAGAAAGCCGAAGCCGACCTCGCTTACGACCTGCAGAAATACAAAACCGGCCAGCTTGTTAAGGCCGAGGAAATCCAGGTCAGCATCATCGAAAAGCAGAAACAGATCGAACTGCAACAGCAGGAAATCCTTCGCAAACAGCGTGAACTTGAAGCCAACGTGCAGAAGCCCGCTGACGCCGAGCGGTACAAGGTCGAGACGCTGGCCAACGCTCGCAAGTTCCAGTTGGAAACAGAAGCCGCGGGCTCTGCTTCCGCGACCAAAGCCACCGGTTTTGCCAATGCTGACGTCGCGAAGGCCACTGGTCTGGCCGAGGCAGAGGCAAACAAGGCGCGTGGTTTGGCCGAGGCCTCGATCATCGAAGCCCAGGGCAAGGCCCAGGCTGAGGCAATGCGATTGAAGGCTGAGTCGTTCAAGCAATACAACGAAGCTGCCGTCGTGGAGATGATCGTGCGGGTGCTGCCTGAGCTGGCGGGTAGGATCAGCGAACCGCTTAGCAAGACCGATAAGATCGTCATCATTAACAGCGGCAACGGCGCGGGTGGGGGTGCCAGCAAGCTTACGGGCGACGTGACACAGATCATCAGCCAGTTGCCACCGGTGCTCGAAAGCCTTACCGGCATCAAATTCGAAAAGTTGTTGGAACAAGTGCCGGCGTTGAAGAAGTCCATGGCGAAATACGACGTGGACGAAAAAAAGTAACGAGAGATCGGCCAGCACAGCGGGCTCCGGGCTGTGAGGTAAATGACTATGCGCCTTGTCGAAGCCATCATTGATGCAAATCACCGGGCGTTAGCGGGTGACGCAAACGCCGGATTGCACCCGGCGGATTATGCCGACGAGTTGCCCATCATTGCGCTCACCTGCATTGATCCACGGCTTAATGCGCTTTTGCCGCAGGTTCTCGGAGTGCCAGCGGAGCAATTCATCTGGCTGCGGAACGCCGGCAATATCATCACCAGCCCGCTTAGCAGCACCATGCGCTCGCTCGCGCTTGCCTGTGCGGTCAAGGGCGGGAAAGAAATAGTTATTATCGGGCACACAGACTGCCAGGTCGCAAAAACAACAACGATGCAGTTGCTTGACAGGCTGCAGGAGTTGGGTGTCGAGCGGCATTCGTTGCCCACAAATCTCAACGAGTACTTCGGCATTTTCGCCAGCGAACAGGCGAATGTCATCAAGGCCGCGGGGTTCGTCCGGCACAGCCCGCTCATTGGGCCTGGAACCCCGGTGCACGGGCTCATGCTCAATATCGAGACCGGCAAGCTTGAATGGCTCGTGAATGGTTATCAACAACTCGAAACCATGGGCGCCCGCTGGAACGAGGCGATCCAGGCGGCAGGCCAGACGGCCGACGCCTTGAAATCCATGATCGGTTTCAACATTGGAGAAATGAAATTCCCCGAGGGAAAAATCGGGGAAGCCGCTGTCATGGCTGAAGATTGGCTGGCACAGAAAGCCGGTCAGCTCACAACGAAACTGCCCATAGGTTCTTCCGAACCGACTCCTGTGGTGCCGCCGAAAATTCCTTTGCCACGGCCTGTGCGGCCGAAATTGTCTTTTAAGAAGGGGCAGAATTGAGAAAGCCGGGAGATCTCTGACTTAATAAACCTGGGAAGGAAAAAACGACGGGGACGGAAGTCTGAACCCAGGTTTTATTGAGTCAGGCACACGGCGAAAATGGCTCGAGCAGTGGCGGCAATTCACTTGCGCGCCTGGAATAGACGCTGGTGCTCGAGGATTACATAGCGGTCGGTCATGCCGGCGAGATAGTCGCACACGGCGCGCGGCCGACCCACCTTGTGGGCGCGTTTGCGGGATCGCTGGCCGACTTCTTCCGGATGCCTCATGTAGTGATGAAACAGGTCATCCAGCATGTGCACCGCCCGCACGTTCGGTTCGTGCACAAGGGGATTGTAATAGAGGTTTTTAAATAAAAACTTGCGAAGCTCAAGGTTCAGTTTGCGCCGTTCGGGGCTGTATCGCACAAGCACCTTTGGCTGGAGCCGGACATCGTCCGCACTCTTCACCCCTGAGCGGCGGATGAGTTCCTCGCTTGTCGTTACGACATCCTCAACCTGCAGGTTGAGGATGCTGCGAATGATGAAAGAACGGCGGCACTCGTCCGGCAATCGGCCGTATTCTCTTTCCACGATCCGGGCCGCCTGGCGCCAGAGGCGCACTTGTCCATTAAGCTGTTTTTCCGAAAGCAGCGCCGAATCCAGCCCGTCATCAAGGTCGTGGCTGTAGTAAGTGATTTCGTCCGCAAGATTCGCCACCTGCGCTTCGAGCGAGGACGATTTTGCATTGAAACCTTTGCGCCTGCTGGGATGGTTCTGGGCCGCATAGTGCTTCACCAGCCCTTCGCGGGCCTCCCACGTCAGGTTCAAGCCGGGAAACCCCGGATATTTCTGTTCCAGCTCTTCGACAATGCGCAGGCTCTGCTGATTGTGTTCGAACCCGCCGTGAGCCTTCATCAGCCGGTTCAGGGCTGTCTCTCCCTTATGACCGAATGGGGAATGGCCGAGGTCATGGGCCAGTGCGATTGTTTCGGCCAGGTCTTCGTTGAGCCCCAGGGCGCGGCTGATTCCTCGGGAAACCGCGGCGACTTCCATGGTGTGCGTGAGCCGCGTCCGCAAATGGTCGCCGGTTCCGTTTAGAAAAACCTGTGTTTTATATTCGAGCCGGCGAAAAGCGCGGCAGTGAATGACCCGATCCCGGTCCCGCTGGTATTCCGTGCGCCATTGGGGCGGTGGTTCGGGGTATTTCCGACCGCGCGTATCGGCGCTGAACTGCGCATATGGGGCGAGGCTTTGACGCTCAAGTTGTTGCAATTCCTGTTGTGTGCGAGGCATGCGGATAAAATGGGTAAACGCCGTCCGGAAAACTACCCGGCGAGTAACTGTTGCACGGAAATGCCGCGCAATTGGAACAGCCGTCGAATCGCGTCTTCGATCAAGTTGTTCGGACAGGATGCGCCTGCCGTAATGCCGACGGTCACCTTTCCGGGCGGCAGCCAGTCCCGGGTTTCGCGTTCAGCATGCTTTTGCTGGTCGTAATGGAGAATCACCTTGTCTGAGGCCATTTTGGCCGCGTTCTTGATGAAGTACGTGGGGAGCTTTGCTTCGCCCATTTCCGCCAAATGCGAGGTATTCGACGAGTTGTAGCCTCCGATCACAAGCAACAGATCAAGCGGCTCCTGCAACAATTTTTCCAACGCATCCTGGCGGTCCTGAGTCGCGCCGCAAATCGTGTCGAAAAACCGGAAGTGCTGGTCGATCGTTGCCTCGCCATATTTCTGAATCATCGCCTTGCGCAACCGGCGTTGTACTTCCTCGGTCTCACCGCGCAACATGGTGGTCTGGTTCGCCACGCCGATTGCCTGCAGGTGAACGTCGGGATCAAACCCTTGGGAGTATGCGCCCTGGAACTTCTCCAGAAATTCCGGCTTCCTGCCGCCGTTGACAATGTAGTTGCAGACATAGTCCGTTTCGGAGAGCGTGAAAACCACAAGGTAATGCCCTCCGCCGTTGGCCATGGCCTGCGAACTGGTCGCCTTCGTCTCTTCGTGCCACGCTTTGCCGTGAATGATGCTGGTAACCTTGTCTTTGGAATACTGCCGCACCCGTTTCCATACGCTCATCACGTCGCCGCAGGTCGTATCCACGAAACGGCAACCTTTGGCTTCAAGCTCGTTGCGCATGGAAACTTCCGCCCCGAAAGCGGGTATGATGACAATGTCATCCTTTTTCAGTTCTGCAATGTCGGCGTCTTTTTCCTTCCCTGAAAGAAACCGGATTCCCATGGCGCGGACCTGATCGTTGACTTCGGGGTTATGAATGATCTCACCCAGGATGTAGATTGGCTGCTCGGGAAAGACTTTCCGGGCAGCATAGGCCAAATCGATCGCGCGCTCGACGCCGTAGCAAAAGCCAAATTGTTTCGCCAGCCGGATGGTCAGGTCCCCGGCCGACAAAACATGCCCCTCAGCGCGAATGCGTTCCACCAGATCGCTGCGATAGTGCGAGAGCACCTGCGCCTGGACCGCAGCCATGATGTCGGGGCGGCGGAGATTAATTTTCGGCGGCGCTCCAACGGTTTCTGTTGACATACCAGTAAAACGTTAGCATGGGCGGAAGGCGCGTCCAGTAGAAAGCCCGGAGCGTCAGAAAGTCATTGCGCTGCGTTGTCTTTATGGGGATAGTTGGCCTTCGCCAGTCGGAGCGTAGCGTAGCTTGGTAGCGCGTCTGGTTTGGGACCAGAAGGTCGTGGGTTCAAATCCCACCGCTCCGACCATTTTTTGGGCTTAAAACACTCGTTTTAAGCCCATTTTTATTGGGTTTTCGCAAAAGGGGTGTTTTCGCAAATCTCCAGGGAGTCGCGTTTTTGCTTGATGTGTGGGTGGGTTGTTGTGCGGCAGGGAGCAGGATGGCGCGTTCGTGGGATGGCAATGGGCGAATAAGCGAAATGTTGAACGTCAGCAGTCGAGTCGGTGACGGCGTGATGAGGATTGTTATGATGATTTTTGGCCTCGCTGTTCGAATTGAAACAGTGACGCTGATTGGTTTGTGGCAGTGCCTAAACTCGTATCTTGCTACTTCACAATTCATTACACCTTCGACACGAAAAACAGGAATTGCCTAAATCGTCAGGGCATCTGTAGGATTGGGGGTCAGCTGAAGCGGAAACCACGGGTTTGGATTTGGCCGAACACAGGGCAGACGGTTATCATGACGCGGGACAGTTGTAATTTCGCTGGCGTCGGGCGGGCGGGCAGACGAAGCTATATCCAGCCTGACGTCGCAATTAAGAGAAGAAGCACGAAGAAACAAATAAATGAATACACCCAAGAGCGTAATTGAATTGGCTAAGCAGAGCGGGGCTAAAATGGTGGACGTGAAATTCGTCGACACTTTTGGCACCTGGCAGCACTTCACCTGTCCCATCCGGGAGTTGACGGAAGAAGTTTTCACCGAGGGACTGGGGTTCGACGGGTCCTCCATCCGGGGATGGAAGAGCATCGAAGCCTCCGACATGCTAGCGATGCCGGATCCCGCGACAGCCTTTATCGATCCGTTCTGTGCCGTGCCGACGCTGAGCCTCACCTGCACCATTGCGGAAACGGGGACGAAGGAAGCTTATACGCGCGATCCGCGCGGCATTGCCCAACGGGCCGAGAAGTATCTCGCCAGCACCCGGCTCGCGGATTCGGCGGTTTTCGGGCCGGAGGCGGAATTCTTTATTTTCGACAATGTGCAGTTCGACAGCAAGAGCAACGGCACATTTTACAGCGTCGATTCCGATGAGGCCGTTTGGAACACGGGCCGGGAAGAGATGCCGAACCTGGGCAACAAGATCCGCCACAAGGAGGGTTACTTCCCCGTGGGACCCGCCGATACACAGCAGGACATCCGAACCGAGATGTGCCTGACCATGGAGGAACTTGGCATGCTTATTGAGCGCCAGCACCATGAGGTGGCCACGGCCGGCCAGGCCGAGATTGACTATCGCTTTGACACGCTCGTCAAGGCGGCTGATGCGATGATGGTCTTTAAATACGTCGTCAAAAATGTGGCCCGGAAACACGGCAAAACCGCGTGCTTCATGCCCAAGCCGCTGTTTGGCGACAATGGCTCGGGAATGCACACGCATCAGAGCCTTTGGAAAGGCGGCAAGCCCCTCTTCGCCGGCAACGAGTATGCCGGGCTGTCCAAGATGGCGCTGTATTACATCGGCGGGCTCCTCAAACATGCCCGCGCCCTCTGCGCCATTTGCAACCCAACCACCAACAGCTATAAACGGCTGGTGCCCGGGTATGAAGCGCCGGTGAATCTAGCCTACAGTTCCCGCAACCGCTCCGCGGCCATTCGCATTCCCGGTTATAGCGAGAACCCGAAAGCCAAACGCATTGAGTACCGGCCTCCGGACCCCGCAGCCAATCCGTATCTGGCATTCGCCGCTCTGCTGATGGCGGGACTGGACGGCGTGATCAACAAGATCGAACCGGGAGAGCCGCTGGACAAGAACATCTACGAGCTGCCACCGGAGGAGCTGAAGAAAGTCCCGAACGTTGCCGGCAGCCTGAGCGAAGCCCTGGATTGCCTGGAGAAGGATCATGAGTTCCTGCTGAAAGGCGATGTGTTCACCGAAGACTTCCTGGACATGTGGATTGCGACCAAACGCAAGGAGCACGACGCCATGCGCTTGCGTCCGCATCCGTATGAGTTTTTCCTTTACTACGACGTGTAGTAGGCGCTTGCGGAACGCGAAGAACGGCGCGGTTGAAAAGCCGCGCCGTTTTCCTTTAAAATCAGGGATTCTACGAGTTTGCAGTCAGGAGGGCGCCACAATCCTATGCGGGCGGATTAGAAAGATGGTTCCCAGACTATATCCGCGCTGGCTTCCCGTTTGCGGTCGCGCCTTCCAGCCGGGGAATAGGAAGAAGGACGCAACCGGAAAGCGGTAGCGACGCCTCAACGAAAAGTTTTTCCTGCGGGTTTATGGTCGGCTGACGCGCAGGCGGATGAAGGCTTCGGTAGAGGAGTTAACCGGCGTGCTGTAGTGGACCTGGAGCTGTGTGGAGGTGTTGATATCCACTGTGGTTCCATTGGTTGACCATGGACCAGTCACGGTAGTCGCGACTTCCACATAGAAACTGATGTCCGTTGCCGCCGGGTTCTTCGGCAGCGTCAGGCGGAGATAGCCGGTGCCGATGTCGCCCACGACCGGGTTGGCGGCGGGCACGAGCGGATTCAGGCTGAGGGCGTATTTGAGCAGG
>CAIQQM010000119.1 GCA_903873945.1 uncultured Verrucomicrobiota bacterium | reverse complement strand
CGCCAGCGGGTGACCTCCGAGATGTAGAGCGTGTAAATGGGAAACTCGGACGGCAGGACGTTCTTCAACTGCTGGCTCATCCCCTTTTGTTGAAGCCGGAGATAGATGGCCGAATCAATGCTCCCCTCCAGCAGATTCAGGTTGGGCATCCCTTCGGAGGACGCCTGGTTGGCGGCATTGGCAACGAAAAGGATGAAGGCTTCAGCCTGGTTCTGGTTGAAGGTATCGAAACCTTTGGCCTTGAGCAGCATCTCGGTCGAGGGTTCGGGCAGGGTCGCCTGGCAACTCCGGCGCTGGCGGATCAACGCGTAAACGGCCAGCAACCCAAACAGGATGATCACTAGAACCAGGGTCTTGAGCGTTTCCCATTTCGCCAGCCAGCGCAGCCAGGCCAACGGATACCAATGGTAATTGCCTTCTCCAACGAGCTTGGGGGGCAGCACCTCTTCCCCCTGCAACGGAGGGTTGCCCGTGGCCTCGAACTGGCGCAGGAGCATCTTCAACGCTCCGACCTTTCTGGCGGGCTTGACCGCCTTCGGGTCCGCGACCTCAAGGCTCGCTTCTTCTTGTGCGTTTCCTAACATTGCTTGCAGCACCGCGGTGGGCGCTCTCCCATTATATGGCGCGGTGGGGCAGTTTTAATGGAGGCACCGGCTTTTGGTTGTGACCAGAAACGATTCGCTGCGCCGCTCACGGCAAAGCCTATAATGATTTTGGGGCGCTCTTTTGGCCTCCAGCGTGACTGCCCGACCAAAGCAACATGGAAAAGATTGAGTTCAAGCTGGACGGTCCTTCTGTTATTGCGCCCGGCCGCGGGTGCATCCTGTTGGCGCGCTTCCAGCTGGTCGGCCGGCAGCAGGAGTTGGGCTCGATCTTCTGCGACTACGGCATTCTCTCGGGACGGTCGCTGCACCTCTTCAATTGCCGCGCCAAGACCTTTCTCATGGATTGCCCGGTCCCCTGTGATTACGCCCTTAAAGTGGACGCCATGACCGTGCCGTGCGAACAGGTGGTGGAGATCTTCCAACTGCCAGCCCCTCCCTGGTATCATCGCCTGGAGGAGGACGCTCTGGCCTTGGCGCGGCAAACTCAGGATTTGGCTGAGGACGTAGGGCTCGTCGGCCTGTTCTCGTCCATGACCCAATGACTGTGCCTTCCCAACGTCTCATTTTGCCCGTGAAAACCGAGTTCCTGGATGGGCTCCGATTTCTTTGCGGGGACGGCTTGCTCGCGGAAATCAAGCAGCAGTTGGTCCCCGTTGCCCTGGATTTGATCCGTATTTCCTTGCTGGGAAACACTCATCCCTTGGAGACCTTGCGCGGCCTGGCCGACCTGCACTGGGAAGATTTGCTGGAGAACCCTCACACGCACTCGGCCGTCAATCGTTTGCTCGACCAGGTTGAGGTCCATCCCCGGCTACATGGCGTGGTGGAAACTCTTCGCCGGCCCGCGGTGATGCACCGGCTGCGGGTGGAGTGGCTCCATGAAATGACGGTGGGCGGGTTTGAAAACTCGGTTCCTTATCTGCACAAGGAAGAGGAACTGCTCAAGGAGTGGGAGCAGTTTTGCGAATCGCTGCGGGACGCTTCCGTCAACCCGTTTGGCGCGGCGGACCAGCAAGTGCAGCGGTTTCTGTCGTCTCGCGGCTCGTCTCTGTTGGAGCCGGCGCAGCGGCTTTACCGTCTGTCGTATTTGGCCGCCTGCCGGAAGCTGTTTGTGTTTTTCTCCGGCGCGAAGGAGACCTGGGCCGGCTCCTATGCCTTCGAGTCGTTCAGGCTGGGCGGTCCGCTGGCAGATCGACTGGGCCATGCAGCCGAGGCCGCCAGCCTGCGCGGCAACCGAATAGCGTTGCGCTTCGGCTTGGTTGACCACGTTTACTACCTCAAACCCACGCTGGACCAGCTCAGTCTTTACCTGGATTGCATCAAATGCCTGGACCTGACGAGCGCCATTCAAAAGAAGCTTTGTCCGTTTATCTCCCTGGCGGCTGGAGACTTGAATTTCAACCTCATGGCCGAGGTTTTCTACCGCATTTATCTGCCGGGGCGTCTGCGAGAGATGAGTCACCCGCCGCAGCCCGCAGTGGACGAGGCGTT
>CAIQQM010000118.1 GCA_903873945.1 uncultured Verrucomicrobiota bacterium | reverse complement strand
ATAGACGTGGAGACCACGTTTGCGGGCGATATCGCCGCTTTGGTGGGTTTGAAGAATATCACCACCGGCGATACCCTTTGCGATGAGGATTTCGAGGTTATGCTTGAACCACCGACCTTCCCGGAACCGGTTATTTCGATGGCCGTCGAGCCGAAGACGAAGGCCGACCGCGAGAAAATGGGCGAGGGACTTCAAAGGCTGGCCGAGGAAGACCCGACCTTTCGCTGTTTTACGAACGAGGACACTGGCCAGCTCATCATCGCGGGCATGGGCGAGTTGCACCTGGAGATCATCCGCGACCGCTTATTCCGCGAATTCAAAGTGGGCGCCAATGCCGGTGCGCCGCAAATCGCTTATCGCGAAACCATCACCAAGGCGGCGGAGGGCGAAGGCAAGTTCATTCGCCAGTCCGGCGGCCGGGGTCAGTATGGGCACGCTTGCATAACGCTCGCGCCGAATGGACGCGGCAAGGGAGTCGAGATCGAGAACAAGATTGTCGGCGGCACAATCCCCCGGGAATATATTCCAGCCGTCATTGACGGTATCGAAGAGGCGATCAAAGGCGGCGTGCTCGCGGGCTACCCGGTGGTGGACGTGAAGGTGGCGGTTGTGGACGGCACATTCCATGAAGTTGACTCCAGCGAACTGGCTTTCAAAATGGCCGGCATTTTCGCCATGAAAGAGGCGGCCAAGAAGGCCGGCGCGATCTTGCTCGAGCCGATCATGAAGGTGGAAGTGACGACGCCCGAAGAGTATCAAGGTGATTTATTGGGCGACCTGAACCGGCGTCGTGGCAAAATCACCCACATTGAGGCCCGCGACACCTCGACAATTTTAACTGCTGAAGTGCCTCTGGCTGAGATGTTCGGGTATGCCACTGCGATTCGCTCCTTGTCAAAAGGCCGCGCATCATATTCAATGGAGCCATTCTGTTTCGAGCCGGTACCGAGCAGCATTGCGGCAGCAATTTTGGACACCGCGAAGGCCAAGCCCGCGGCACGAGCATAAAACCATAACTATAAAATCGTTCTTTCTATGGCTGGACAACGTATCAGAATTCGCCTGAAGGCCTTTGACCACCGGGTCATCGACCAATCCGCCCGCGACATCGCGGACACTGTCAAACGCACCGGAGCCCGCGTCGCGGGGCCAATCCCGCTGCCGACCCGCATTGAGCGCTTTACCGTTCAACGCTCGCCTCACTCGGACAAGAAATCGCAGGAAACTTTCGAGCAACGCACCCACAAACGGCTGATCGACATCATCGAGCCGACCGCCAAAACCGTGGATGAGTTAAAGAAGCTGAACCTTCCGGCTGGCGTTGACATCACGATAAAAATTTAAAGGACACGCCATGCCAATAGGACTATTAGGAAAAAAGCTGGGCCAGACGCGCGTCTACGACGCCAAAGGCATCATCAGGCCGGTAACCGTGGTGTTGGCCGGTCCCAACCGGGTGCTGCAATGCAAAACCCAGCAGAGCGACGGCTATAACGCGGTCCAGCTCGGCTTCAACGACCAGAAAGAGCAGCGTCTGACCAAGGCTTTGCTCGGGCACATCAAGAAATTCAACGGCGTGGCCGTCAAGCGGATCCAGGAATTTCGCAACTTTAGCAAAGAAGTGAAACCCGGCGATGTTCTGGGCGCGACGCTCTTTTCCCCGGGCGATTATGTGGATGCCATCGGCCTCACCAAAGGCCGCGGCTTCGAAGGTGTCGTGGGCCGGCATGGATTTGCGGGCGGCGATGCGACGCACGGCGCCAAAGGATGGCACCGTCGCTCGGGCGCCATCGGCCAGCGCCTGTTCCCCGGCACCGTCATGCGCGGCATGAAAATGCCCGGTCACATGGGCCAGGTGCGGCGCACGGCTCAGAACCTCGAAGTCATTCAGGTCCACGAAGCTGACAATCTGCTTCTGATCAAAGGCGCTATCCCCGGTTCGAACGGCGACTACGTCGTCATTCGTGAATCCAAGAAGCAGCCCAAGGGCTGGCGGCCGCATGCCGAGCGCCCGGAAAACGTGAAAAAGGCGGAGGCGAAGAAGAAATAGCGGCAAGCCGCCACCTGCGTAGTCCGCGCTTAATTCTATGAAGCTTACGATTAAAGACACCAAAGGAAAATCCCAGGGTGAACTGGAGGTCAAATTTTCGCTCGTCGAAGACGGGAAGGGGACCCAGGCGGTTCACGACGTCGTGGTGGCATACCAGGCTTCCCAGCGCATGGGAACCGCTTGCACCAAGACTGTCGGCGAAGTGGCTGGCACCAACAAGAAACCTTGGCGGCAAAAAGGCACTGGCCGCGCTCGCGCCGGCTCGTTCCGGTCGCCCTTGTGGCGCGGCGGTGGCGTTGTTTTCGGTCCCAAGCCGCGCGATTTCTCCAAAAAAGTCTCGCGGACGACCCGGCAACTGGCGTTGCGCAAAGCGCTCAGCGAACGCCTGCGCGCGGGCGACGTTGTTCTCGTGAACGAATTCAATCTCAGCTCTCCCAAAACTAAAGAGTTTGCCGGGGTTCTCTCCGCGCTGGAACTCAAAGGCACCGCCCTGGTCGTTTCACCGGCGGACAAGAATCTGAGCCTGGCTTCGCGCAATGTGCCGAATGTGGTCCTGACCACCAGTGACGCGCTCAATACCTACGACATTCTGCGCAGTGACAAATTGGTGTTCACGAAGAGCGCCTTTGAGCAGGTCGAAGCCCGCTTGAACAAGGAATAGCATGAATTCTTTCGAAATCATCAGAACCGTTCGCTTGACCGAAAAGGGCACCCGGCAGGGCGATAAATTTAATCAGTACACCATTGTGGCCGATCCTCGGGCGAACAAGACCCAAATCCGCCAGGCCGTGCAGGACTTGTTCAAGGTCAAGGTCGTGAAAGTGAACACGCTGAATGTGCGGGGCAAATTCCGCCGTCAACGGACCAAGCAAGCCGGCCAGGCCTCGAATTGGAAAAAGGCCATCGTGACGCTCAAGGCGGGCGATAAAATCGTTTTGACCTAAGCTCATCCTTCAGTTTCTTGGGCGCGCGGTGACTCTTCACTTCGCGCCTTTTTCATACCATTTCCGGTCCGAAATTGCATTATCACGCCCTCACAACAGTGGCCGTCCCGCTATGGCTTGTAGCGGCGGGCATCCTGCCTGCCGTAGCCGGCGGCATCCTTGCCGCCCGGCCAGAAACCGGACTTCAATCCGTGGCCATGGGAAGTCAAACTTCGACTCTGTGAAATCTGTGCCATCTGTGGCTAAAAATCCGTGTTTAAAATGAATTGATTGAATTTGCTTTTTTGCGCCCTCGACATTGTACGCTGCGCGGGGATTAACAGGGTTGTGGAGACGAAGTGAGTTGCGGCACGGACTGTGCGCACAACCGGGCACGATCTACGACAACTGACGTGACGGTCATGAGTGCGGTGGTGACGAGGCTGAGGGCTGCGCAGAGAATGAGCAGGACGGATGCGATCCGCAAGCTCGGTCCCCCGAGTCCACCGACAAGCATCCCAATCCCCAGGGCACCGTAAGCAAGGCCCAGCAACAGTGCCAAGAAAGCGGTGGTCCCCAGAGTTCCTTTGGAAGAAGGATCGCGTTCACGGGGACGCCAAACGGCAGATGCAAGGATCGCGGCGGCTAAAAGATCAAAGACCACCGTGATGCCAAGAACCCCACCCGTCGGCCCAGCGTTAAAATTGGGACCGGTATCGGCCAAAACCGATGGAATCACGCCGATGGGAATCACGAGGGCGATAGCGACCGATAGTATGAAACCCGTCAAAAGGTACCTGCGACAGCTTCTGCCGCGATTGCTGGAATCGACCGTCGGAGTCCCACCTAGTGGTGTTGCTGTGACCCTCTGTGCGATCATTGCTCCGATCACGCTGCCAAGGCAGCCAGAAGTCAGCACAGGAATGCCCACAGCCAGCGGTGTCCAGGGGACCATGCCCACCAGCAACGGGGCTACGGAGGCGACCAGCGTGGGTAATTTCGCCCAAAACCCGCGGCTCCCCCTGGGTGCGACCCAGAATTGGCAAAACGCAAGATACAGTGCTGCTGCGACGCACGGAGCGATGAGTTCTCCCATCGAATGTTCAAAAGCTGCCCCTGCTACGAAAGAAACCGGCAGTGCAGTGAAGCCCAGAAAAAAGGAAACTAGAACCATTCTGCCGACTTTGTAATATTCTTTGTTCATAGCCCGACGGTAACAGAGATTTGACGAGGCAAATAATCGAAAAAAATGCAGTCAACATTCCTTAAAACGATGCGGCCGAATCGCACTGGAATGAAGCATACAACTCGAATCACGATCATCCCATAATTGAATTGAGCCGCTAGTGAGTTTGGCGCTGCCAAGCCAATGACTGCGGTTGATGTGGAGAAATTGAATTGATAAGAAATTGCTTTTTTGCGCCCCTCGACATTGTACGCTACGCGGGGGAAGACAAACTCACTTTGTCTTTTGTCGGGCTGTTATGGCAGGAAAAAGCAGCCGGAAATATGGGTTTTGGAACCTGCCGGTCACTGATGCAACCCGTTGAAAATGAAGTTGACCCGCTCTTTTTCCGCTCCTAGAGTCGCGCTGTGAAGCGAGAGATTTTCCACCGATCCCAACCTCGGCTGACTTTCGGTTAATAATACTGTTAGCGGGAAATACACTTGTGGGAACATTAATATTAATTGTTTTGCTCATTTTAGCAGTTAGTGGTGGCCTCTGTGTTTGGGTATGGCGCCTCACCCGCAGCAGGCCACTTTGGGCAAGACTACTGCTTGTCACTCTTTTTGCAGCTTTCGCTCTTACCCCAGGAGTCGTTGTTGGCCATGGCATTGCGATAGTCCCCGTGTTGCTCCTCCTCTTCCACGCTGTATTTTCCGGGGATCTGGAGGAACTATTTCAGGAAGTGTTGATGCCGACCGCAATCTCGTGGGCCGTACTCTACGCCGGCTCTCTGTTAGCCGTTGGCTTTTTCCGGCTCGTTAAGAGAAGGAGTAAGTTGGTGTGGTTGTTGCCAATTGGCATCGTCGTTGGATTAATCGCAATACCGCCACTCGGCCATCGCCGTGTTGTTGAGAGGGTGACCTCGGTCAATTTGAGAGGCATATACACGAATATTCAATCGTACAACGAGGGCCGGGACGGCTACGTCCTTACCGCTTTGAAAAATTCGTCGGCTTGGTACTATCTCCAGGACACGGACGGGTCGATTGCCATCAGCTGCAGGTTGGAGGACCAGGCGGATAAATGGATTTCGAGCCGGCGGCAGTGGGAAACCGGGCCGACCTCTCAACCGATCGGGGATCAGTCGTTCTTCAAGAATGAAACGAGATCACCCGAAACGTTAGAATTGGCTTACCAACGTCTCAACTTGGGAGTCTGCTTCAGGGGCCACCATGCAGTCTCCGCGCCAGACGCGAACAAGCGGGAGATGGAAGATGCGGCCAAAACATTGGATGAGGCGATATCCAAGCGAAACCCGAATGTGCGTGTCGAGACCGTTCATCTCAGCCTAGTAGCCAGCCAGAGCCAGAGAACCCAAAGTTTTCTCTTTCGGTTCCTATGGATATTCTACCTCTTTGCAAACCCGGACTACTGAGTAACCAGGGAGAGCTGAGGAATCCGAACGCCGCTAACCAGCGCTTGAGGCAACAGCCGCCGCGCGTTCAGCATAGGCCGTCACATGAAACTTGAACATCAACATTGCCAACGTGAGTCAGCCTCCGGCGGCTGTGCCTCAGCTGTGCGTTAGCCGAGCAATCGCCATGGCGGAAACAAACGTCAGTCCAACAACCAGCCACAGACGACCTATAGGCAGAATAATTCTGGCCACGATCGCCGGCATCATCCTCGTGGGTGGGGTTATGGTCCTGCCCGCAGTGCACAGCGCATGGGGAAGGATGGTAAGGCTAGACTGCGAGTGCAACCTTAGGCAGCTCGGCTTACGATGCCGCGAATACGCTGCGGAACATAACGGTCACTTCCCCTCTGCGTGGGTGGAGCTTAACTTTGTAGGCGACGACACCAATTGGGCAAAGTTACTTCGGTGTCCGCAAACGGACCACGAAATCGGAGCTTGGACACAGGTAGATTTATGGGCCGATTATCGGCTGCTTCCGGGACGGACGACAAATGATCCTCCAGACAGGATTCTTGCGCTTGAGCCGCTTGGAAATCACGGCTCTGCGGGAGCTAACGTTCTATTTGTCGACGGAGCCACCCAGTGGTGGCCTCTATCGCGTCTCTTGGGGCCAAGCGTGCAATCTAGTACTGGAACGAAGTCCGCCAAATGAAACAGCGAGACAATCCATGGGCTAACAAAGTCGATGAAGACGAACCGCCGCCACCCATCTCCGCTCGCTGGCCGGTGGGAGTTTGCACGCGTCCTGCACGCTTGTCCGGCGCTGTCAGCGGCGGTCGCTTATCTTGATCGTTAGGCCGCTGAACATGCTACGAGTGAGAAAGGAGTATTGAATATGCCGAAACCAAAAGCAAAAAAGCCAGCGCCAAAGCCGCCGACGTTTATCGAGGCATTGCGCGCCGCTGTGAAACCCGTGCGGAAAAAATCCAAGCGCAATCAAGTGAATCGCGTGAATAGCGGGCGATTGAGCTGTAGGGATTTTGGACTAATATAAAATTATTGATAGGAAATTGCTTTTTTGCGCCCCTCGACATTGTACGCTACGCGGGTGAGGGAGAATTGGTTTTCGCTCTCAGCCATTGCAACGCCATCCTGCTAACCTGGGCGGAGAGCGTCAACAGAGAATTTCGTCAGTTTTCTGGCGGTTCTGACTTCACACCAATGGCTTTGGCGGGTGGCAGGGGGCGAGCGGTAATCGATTGTAAGAGGACGATCCGGCAGGTGAATTTAAGCGAGGTGCGTATTTTTGCGGCGGCAGGCACCTTGCCTGCCGTAGCTGGCGGCATCCTTGCCGCCAGTTTGGTCCAATTCTCACCAAGGTTCCGCCTCTGGATCAGTTTCCTCAATCCGTGTTAAATCCGTGGCTTTTCCTCTTCTTCCCCCAGGACCCGTTCAGCGTTGGAAGTTCGTCTTTTCCCATCCATGTTTAATCCTGGGAGGCCGAACTTCGGCTTCAATCTGTGGCTAAATTTCTTTTCCCCATCTGTGATGGAAAGTCGAACTTCGACTCTGTGCATCTGTGGCCATGAACTCGCTGCGACCTGTGGCCCCGGCTCCCGCTTCTCGGGTCGGCTACCGGTTTCAAATAGCCGTCTCGACAACCGGTTCCGGTGAAATCTCCACGCCCGTCACGCATTTCCCTCCCGCCAGCGCCAGGATCAAACTAATCAGGCTGGTGGCGGCAAACAAACCGACGCAGAGCCAGGCCAGCCGCCCTTCAACCAGAACCATGCCGTCAACGCCGCGCCCACGCTCCCGCCGGCGTAGTAGAAGGTCACGTAAAGCCCGGCGGCGGCGGAGCGGGCGCGCCCGGCTACCTGTCCCATCAGCACCGTGGCCGCCGATTGCGAAACGAAAATGCCGGAGGAAAAAATCGCCAGCCCGGCAATGACCAGCACCAGCGCCGAAGCCAGCGTCAGCAAAAGTCCGCCGAGGCACATGCCGAGCGACAGCAACATTGTCCGGCGGAATCCGTGGCGATCGAGAAAGCGTCCAGCCAGTGGCGTCACGACGCAACCCAGCAGATAGACAAAAAAGATGCCGCCCAGCTCGGCGGGGGTGAGGTTGAAAGGCGGTCGGGCGAGATAAAAATTCACGTAGGTGAACACGCCTACCAGCGAAAACAGGACGGTGAAGCCCAGGCCGCAAATGGCCAGCAACCGCGGATTTCGCAAATGTCCCCACGTGTCGCGCGCGGATTTGAACACGTGTTGGGCGGGAACAAAATGAACCGCCAGCGGCAGCCATTGGCGCACGGCCAGCGCCCCGAACAGATCCAGGATTCCCAAAGTCACGAAGGCGGCGCGCCAGTTCCAGCGCGCGGCGATGACGCCGACGAGGAATCTTCCCAGAAAGCCGCCGAAAACCGTGCCGGCCACATAGGCGGACATGACCGTGCCGACGCGGTCGGCAAATTCCTCGTTGATGTAGGCCATCATCACGGCGATGACACCGGGCACAAAGAGTCCTTGGGCGAACCGCCAGAAGACGAGGGCGTGCAGACTTTGCGACGTGGCGGCTAGCAGGGTCGGGACCGCCAGGGCGAAGAGCGCGGGCACGATGATCTTCTTGCGTCCGACGGTTTCCGCAATCATGCCGGTAACCGGTGCCATGAGTGCCACCGCCAGGGTGATGGCTCCCACAGTCATGCTGACCTCGATTTCGGAGGCGTGGAAAAAGCGCTGGAACAGCGGCAGCAACGGTTGCGTGCAATACACGTTCAGGAACGTGCAGGCACCCGCGACCATTACGGCAAAGATGGCTAGTTCGAATGACTTTTCCGGGCGCGCCGTCCGCGTTGCCGGAGCCACAATCGCACTCATAAATCCTGAATAATGGGCACCAACCGGCGAAAAAGAAAATTTAAACTGGACCGGATTCCTCCGCACGGATGCAGTTCAACCATGTGAAATCTGTGTTTATGCGAGGCCGACGTTCGGTCTGTGGCAAATTCCCTTCGGCAATCCGTGGATCTCTTGCGCCTTTGCGCCTGGTGGCAAGTCCAGCTTGGACCCGTCTTTGCGTTAAATTCCTGCTCCGGAAATCCGTGTTTAATCCGTGGCCAAAGTTCCATTTCCCCTTCTGTGCAATCTGTGGCTAAAAATCCGCACCCACGTTTCTCCACTATTGCCCCAGGACACGATCAAAATTTGCCACGTTTGCTCTTGTCTTTTCGTGAAATTTTTCATAGTGTTTTCGCGTCAATTAGCTCTGCGGTGCAGGGCTTGATTGGCCGGCGAAAAGCATCCCGGCGGGGTGCGAAGTAGCCCCCAGTTTCTTGGGCCTTTCTCGGTGAGGGAGGGTTAAGGTCGGACACGTGAGAACGTGGTCCGAATGATAACTCGGGTAACTCGAATCATGCGTCTTTGGACTCGCTCCAGCGACGTGGTGGAAAAGGTCAAATGAAAGATCAGGAAACGGTTCAAAAGTTCATCGCGGGGTTTGGCCTGCAGTTTACGAATTCCGCAATCCGCAATCCGCATTCGGCAGGCTGGCTTTGTACTTTGTAGAATGGCGTTTCCAGAACACATAGAGCTCCGTCGGAGCGGCATCGTTGAACCGGAATGAAGAATTACTTGCAGGACGCAACCTGTTTTGGCTGTGCCATGGCGGTCAGTCCGCGCCATGGACCGTGCGAGGATGTTAACCAACCGAAAAAACGGTCCAATTCGGTCAAGTCAAGTTTTCGCCTCGCCTTAAACTTTACCAAGTCACGTTTCAAATGCACCCGTTCGAGACAGGTTCTGTCGCACAAGTGCCAAATCAAAAGCTACTTACACACTTTCATGCGAGGAGGCCTCACCCGAATTTTTAATTTACGGTAAAGTTTTGGTAAAGTTTTGGTAAAGTTTTCACCCCATCTCAAACTTAACCGGTCAAGTATCAAACTCACCCGGCCGAGACCTGTTTTGTTGTGCAACTTATTTATCAAAAGCCACTTACACAATTGCCTGCTTGTTAAGCTACCTTTGTGAGTTTTGTTAACGAATTCGATTCACTGCCAATGGACGTTTTGGTTAAGCGTTCTCTGGGCGCGTCCGTTGCTGAGGCTCGATCGAGTCTGGCCAAAACGGAACTGTCTCTCATTGACTTCGCCCGTTTGATTTCCCCGGCGGCGGCCGAACTGCTGGAGCCGCTTTCCCGGCGTTCGCATCAGCTCACCCGGCAACGTTTTGGCAAGACGATCCGGCTCTTTGCACCGCTTTATCTCTCCAACGAATGCATCAACAACTGCAAGTACTGCGGCTTTTCGCGTGATAATCCGATCCTGCGCGTGACGCTGACGGCGGATGAAGTGCATCGCGAAGCGCTGGCGTTGCTCAAACAGGGCTTCCGTAATGTGCTGCTGGTGTCGGGGGAGCACCCGAAGTTCGTTTCGGCGAGTTACCTTGCTGACTGCGTGCACGTGCTGCGGTCGGAAGTGCCGGGCATCTCCCTTGAGATAGGCCCGATGGAGACCGAAGAATATCGGCCGCTGGTGCGGGCCGGCGCGGAAGGCCTGGTGGTGTACCAGGAAACCTATGACCGGGCGGTTTATGCTGCAATGCACATCGCCGGGCCCAAGCGGAATTTTGATTGGCGCTTGGAGACACCCGAGCGGGCGTATGCGGCGGGCTTTCGGCGTATCGGAATCGGCGCCCTCTATGGACTTGGCGACTGGCGGCTGGAGGCCATCAGTGTCGCGGCTCATGCCCGCTATCTGCTGCGCCATTGTTGGAAGGCGCAACTGACGATTTCGCTGCCGCGGCTCCGCCCATGTGCGGGAGAGTTTCAGCCGCTTGTGCATATCAGCGACCGGGAACTGGTGCAGTTGGTCTGCGCGTTCCGCCTGATGTTTCCCGATGCCGGCCTCGTGCTCTCCACGCGGGAGCCGGTGAAGTTGCGCAATGGCCTGATACCCCTTGGGATTACGCTGATCAGCGCTGGCAGCCATACTGAGCCGGGCGGTTACACCGGAGCCGGAAAGGAGAAGCTCCATCACACGCTTCGCGGGCGGATCACAGACCTGGTTGCGGACGAATGCGTAGGAGCCCGGAATGCGACAACCGATGCGACCGGGCAGTTTCAGATTGCCGATGAGCGCTCGTCTGAGGAGGTGGCCGCCCAGATCTGCCAACTCGGTTATGAGCCGGTTTGGAAGGATTGGGACGCTGCGCTCATCGCCTGAAACAAGCGGCAGAACTTCGGGGCGCTGGATTTACATGGAAAACATGACCGTCATTGCCAATGGGCGGGAAGTTCAAGTCGGACTTCCATGCTCGCTTGAGGAGTTCCTGGTTGCGCAGGCTCTCAGGCCGCGCAGCGTCGTGGTTGAGCACAATGGGGAAGCCGTGGCGCCTTCGGAGTTCGCCACACGCAAAGTTAAGGCGGGTGACAGATTGGAAATTGTGAAGATCGTCGCGGGTGGTTAACTTCATTGCAATGTTGCCATCGAATCAACCGTTAATCATTGCGGGCCGGGTTTTGTGCTCGCGCCTTATCCTCGGCACCGGGAAGTTTTCTTCTCCCCAGGCTATGCGCGATGCGCTGGAGTGTTCCGGTGCGGAATTGGTGACTGTCGCTTTGCGCCGCGCGGACCTGAGCGGCAGGAAAGATCCTTTTGCAAATATTCTCGAATTCATTGACGCAAAGAAATATTTGCTGCTGCCAAATACCAGCGGGGCGATGAATGCCGAGGAAGCCGTCCGCTTGTCGCACCTGGCCGTTGCCGCCGGCCTTCCCAAGTGGGTGAAACTGGAGATTCATCCCGATCCGCGTTATTTGCTGCCGGATCCGGTCGAAACACTTAAAGCGGCTGAGCTCCTGGTGAAGGAAGGGTTTACCGTGCTGCCGTACATTAACGCCGACCCGGTTTTAGCCAGGCGGTTGCAGGACGTCGGGACAGCCGCCGTCATGCCGCTTGGTTCGCCAATAGGATCAAACCGCGGGATTCAAACTCGCGACCAGATTCACATCATTATTGAGCAAGCCACTGTTCCCGTCGTGGTGGACGCCGGCCTCGGCGCGCCGAGCCACGCCAGCGAGGCGATGGAGATGGGCGCTGATGCTGTCCTGGTCAATACCGCCATTGCCGTCGCGCACGAGCCGAATCGAATGGCGTTGGCGTTCAAGCTGGCTGTTGAAGCTGGCCGGGTTGCCTACGAATCCGGCCTGGCGTCTTCACAGCCAACCGCCAGTGCGACCAGCCCTCTCACGGCGTTTCTTGGCTGAGAGCCGGCACTGCAGCTCCAGGTTGCAAATTGTTTCAGCTCGGCAAGACTCGGCGATTTTGGACTTTTTTGGGGGTTATGGGCACAAGTGATTTTTTGAAAATACCTATTGCATGTGCAAACAGCTTTGCTACATTCACCACTCCGCTTCCCCGAAAGGGGGTTCGGGCAGCATAACCTGTGGGACCGATAACTGACCACCCATCCGGGGGCAGGATTAATGGTTCCGCTCTCCAAGTTGCTGACTTGGTTGGGAAACGTTATTGATTTATGCCAGTAAAGACATTTAGACCGCTGACGCCGTCCACGCGATACATCACGTATGCGGACTATAGCGACATCACGAAGGCGAAGCCGGAGAAGAGCCTGGTCGAGACGCGCAAACGTACCGGCGGGCGTAATGTTTATGGCCGTGTCACGGCTCGGGGCATCGGTGGTGGGAACAAGCAGAAAATCCGGCTTGTGGATTTCCAACGGAAGAAGCACGGAGTCGAAGCTACGGTCGCAGCCATCGAATACGATCCGTGCCGCACAGCGCGGCTGGCATTGCTGGAATATAAGGACGGGGAAAAGACTTACATCATCGCTCCGAGTGGTTTGCAGGTGGGCGCGAAGCTGATGAGCGGCCCGGCGGCGCCTCCCGAGCTGGGCAACTGTCTGCCGCTGCGCTCCGTTCCGGTCGGACTTCCGATCCACAACATCGAAATCATTCCCGGTCGCGGCGCGCAAATGGTGCGCACGGCTGGCGGCGCCGCCACGTTGATGTCGCGTGATGAGGGCTACGCGGTGATCAAGCTGCCATCCGGTGAAATACGCCGTGTTAACGACAATTGTTACGCCACCATCGGTCAGGTGGGAAATACCGAGCACGAGAACGTGGTTCTCGGCAAAGCTGGCCGTTCGCGCCACATCGGCATCCGGCCGATCAGTCGTGGCGTCGCCCGCAATCCTGTCGACCATCCCAATGGTGGCGGTGCCGGCAAATCCAAGTCCGGCGGCGGCTGGCAACAGCTCACCTCACCGTGGGGGCTTTTGGCCAAGGGTTATCGGACCCGCAACAAGAAGAAATATTCGAACCGGTTCATTTTGGTCCGGCGCGATGGCCGGCCGATGAAAAACGCATAAAATTTGACGCTTTATGGGACGTTCAATTAAAAAAGGGCCGTTTATCGACGGTCATTTGCTGGAAAAAATCCAGAAGGCGAAGGACACGAAGTCTAAAACACCGATTAAAACGTGGTCGCGGCGGTCGATGATTACTCCGGATTTCGTCGGCCTGACGTTTAGCGTGCACAATGGCAAAATATTTAATGCCGTGTTCGTGACCGAAAACATGGTGGGCCACCGTCTCGGTGAGTTTTCCCCCACGCGCACGTTCAAGAAACACGGCGCCCATACGGCGAAGGCCGAAGTCAAGTAACGTTATGGAAGTTCAGTCGATTACTAAAAACGTGCGGATGTCGGCGCAGAAAATGCGCGAAGTGGTGCGGCAGATCCAGGGTTTGCCTGCGGCGCACGCCTTGTCGGTGCTGGCGTTCGTGCCGCGCAAAGGTGCGCGATTTGTAGCCAAAACGCTCAAATCCGCCATTGCCAATGCCGAAGATCTTAAGGAGCACAAAAAAGAGTATAGCGAGATGAAGACGGACCGTTTGCGGGTTAAAGAAGCCCTGGCGCAGACTGCTTCCACGCTGAGGCGGTTTACTCCGAAAGCGCGCGGCTCAGCCGGTCCGATCCTCAAGCGAAGTTGCCACGTCAAAATTGTTTTGTCGGATGAATAATTGGTATGGGACAAAAAACTAATCCAATCGGTCTGCGCATCGCCGTCAATCGTGATTGGCGCTCAAAGTGGTATGCCGGGAAGAAAGAATTCGGCAAACTGCTCACCGAAGACCGCAATATTCGCGAGTTGCTGAAAAAGAAGCTCGAATCAGCCTCAGTGCCCCAGATCCGCATTGAGCGTGCCGCTAACCGGTGCCGCATTACCATCATGACCGCCCGGCCGGGTATCGTGATCGGCCGAAAAGGGGCCGAAATCGACAAACTCAAGGAAGAACTGAGCCGGATGACCGGCAAAGAGATTTACGTGGACATTGTCGAAGTCAAGTCGCCGGAAATTGACGCGCAACTGGTGGCGGAGAATGTGGCATTGCAACTCGAGCGCCGCGTTTCCTTCCGTCGGGCGATGAAGAAGGCCCTGCAGACCGCGAAAGATTTCGGCGCCGAAGGGATCAAGATTCGTTGCGCCGGCCGATTGGGCGGGGCGGAACTGGCCCGCGTCGAGCAGTATCACTGGGGCCGGGTGCCTCTGCATACCCTGCGTGCGGATATCGATTACGGCTTTGCCGAGGCGAACACAGTTTATGGAAAGCTCGGCATCAAATGCTGGATTTGCAAAGGCGAGGCCAACACGTCGAAGCCGCAGCCGCAACCTGAAACTGTCACCACAGGATAGACCCTTTACTGATCACGGAACTACTTACCAATCACTGATTTATGCCCTTGATTCCCGAGAGAGTGAAGTACCGCAAGATGCACCGTGGCAACCGCTCCGGTTTGGCTTCGCGGGGCCATAAGGTGGCCTTTGGCGAGTACGGATTGATGGCACTTCAGCGTTGCTGGCTGGATACAAAACAGATCGAAGCCGCCCGCGTGGCCATCGCCCGTAACATGAAACGCCACGGCAAGATGTGGATTCGTGTCTTTCCTCAGAAGTCCTTTACGAAGAAACCCCTGGAGACTCGAATGGGCAAGGGAAAAGGCCCCTTGGAATCCTGGGTTGCTGTGATTCGCCCGGCGAACGTGCTTTTCGAAGTTGATGGCGTGACGGAGACGCTGGCGCGCGAATCATTGCGCCTGGCGGCCACCAAACTGCCGATTAAGACGAAATTCATTTCGCGTCATCGTATGGGCTAAGTCGGGATTTTGATTATGAAGAAGACGCAACGGAAAGAGATTCAGGAAAAAACGCTGCCGGAATTGCTGGCCGACAGCCGGAACTGGCGGCAGGAGATTTTCAATCTGCGTCTGCAGCAGGCCAGTGCCCAGCTCGAAAAGTCGGCCCGCCTCCGGACGTTGCGCCGCGACATCGCCCGCATCGAAACGCGCATTTCACAACTGCGCAACAAAACGGCATAATACTTTTGTATGGCTGATACGACACCCAACTCACAAACCGCCCGGGCCAAGCGCAAAGAGCGCGTCGGCGAGGTCATCTCCAACAAGATGGCGAAAACGATCATCGTCCGCGTCGAGCGCCGTTTTGCCCACCCGAAATTCAAGAAGGTCGTCACCGGTTATAAAAAACTCTACGCGCACGATGAGAAAAGCGAGGCGAAGGTGGGTGACCATGTGAGAATCGAGGAAACTCGCCCGCTGTCAAAAACCAAACGCTGGCGCCTGGTCGCTGTGGTCGAGAAAGGCACCGGGGTCGCGCGGGTGGCTGTCTGATGCAAATTGCTGCATACCAGGCGCTAACCAATTAATTTATGTTACAGATACGTTCCATCTTAGATGTGGCCGACAACACTGGAGCCAAGCGCGCGGCGGCCATCGGTGTTCTTGGCCGCAACCAGCGTTATGCCGGGATCGGCGACATCATCAAGGCTCATATCAAGGAAGCCACGCCGGATGGCACGGTGAAAAAGGGCGAAGTGGTGGATGCGGTCGTGGTCAGGACGCGCAAGGCGATTCACCGTAACGACGGTTCGTATCTCCGATTTGACAGCAACGCCATTGTTCTGATTGACAAGGAATTGAACCCGCGCGGAACCCGCATTTTTGGGCCGGTCGCGCGTGAGCTGCGGGACAAGAAATTCATGAAAATTGTTTCGCTCGCGCCGGAGGTCATTTGAGCTTATGCCGAAATCTCATGTAAAGAAAGGGGACGTGGTGGTGGTAATTGCCGGTGCCGACAAAGGCAAACGCGGCCGCATCATCTCTGTCTCCCCCAAGAAACAGCGGGTCATCGTCGAAGGTGCGCACATGATTAAAAAACATTTGCGCAAAAGCCAGCAAAACCCGCAGGGGGCGATTTCCGAACGTGAAGGCACCATCCACATTTCCAATGTGATGAAAAGCGAAGAGTTCGACGCCCGGGCTGCACGGCATGGCGTGACCGCGCCGGTGCAGGCCTGAAGATGAGGATAAAACGAAATGTTTTTGAATAAACGCTCCGGCAAAATCCGGGAAAGAGCGAAATGAAAGCCAGACTCTACGATAGATATGTAAAAGAAGTGGTGCCCGCGCTGAAGCAAAAGCGTAGGTACTCGAACGTCCATGAAGTGCCGCGAATGGAGAAGATTGTGGTCAACATGGGCATCGGCGCCTCGCTTGAAAAGAGCGCGATCGATGACGCTGCCAAGGATCTGGCCCTGATCACCGGCCGTAAGCCCGCGACCAGCAAGTCGCGCCACAGCATCGCCAATTTCAAGCTCCGCGAGGGCCAGCCGATCGGTTGCCGGGTTACCTTGCGCCGCGATGTCATGTATGAGTTCTTTGACCGCCTCATCGCCACCGCCCTGCCTCGGATTCGCGACTTTCGCGGCCTTTCTCCCCGCTCGTTTGACGGGCGCGGTAGTTACTCGCTGGGGGTTGGCGATCAAACCATTTTCCCGGAAATTGAACTGGACAAGATCAAGAGGCAACAAGGCATGGATATCACCATTGTAACGTCCGCGCGAACCGATGCTGAAGCGCTGGATTTGCTCAAACTGATGGGTATGCCGTTTGCCGAGGTGAAAGCGAAGGAGAGCGAAACCAAGACAAAGCCTGGAGAGGCAAAGGCGGTAGAAGCAAAGGAAGTTAAGTAAAGTCGTTTTTATGGCTAAGATTTCATGGATCGAACGTAACAAGAAAAAAGCCGAGACGGTGAAGAAATTTGCCGCCTTGCGTGCCGAGTTGAAGGCCAAACGGGATTATGCCGGTTTGGCCAAGCTGCCCCGGAATGCTAATCCGGTGCGTGTGGTCAACCGCTGCTCGATGACGGGTCGCCGCCATGGCTACTTGCGAAAATTCGGCTGCTCCCGCTTGACTTTCCGCGAAGCCGCCCTGAACGGCCTGATCCCGGGCGTGACCAAAGCTAGCTGGTAATATTATGAACGACCCGATATCCGACATGTTGACCCGGATTCGCAACGCCAACCGTGCGTTGCTGCCAGCCATTGAACTGCCGCACTCCCGGATGAAGGAAGGCATTGCCGGCATCCTGAAGCGCGAGGGATATATCTCCGATGTTGCCGTCGAGGGTAAATTGCCCAGGATGATGAAACTTAAATTGAAGTACCAGGGCAAAAAGAGCGTTATCGAAGGCCTGAGCCGGGTGAGCTCGCCGGGTCTTCGCCGTTACGTGAGCGCTACTGAAATTCCGCGCGTCCGTGGGGGAATGGGAGTGGCTGTCGTGTCAACTTCCCAAGGGTTGATGACCGACACCCAGGCCCGGAAAAAGAATATCGGCGGCGAGCTGGTCTGCTATGTTTGGTAGCCGCATTGACGATTCAACGTTTAACAATTTAATATCCCATGTCACGCATTGGAAAACAGCCGATTGTCATTCCTCCAAAAGTTAAAGTGGAGGTGAAAGGCCAGCAGGTTTTTGTGGAAGGACCTAAAGGCAAGCTCAACTGGGAACTTCCGCGCCGCACGAGTCTCAAGGTTGACAACGGCAAAGTGCTCGTTAGCCGCCAGGGTGATGACGCGCAAGCCAGGGCTTTGCATGGCTTGAGCCGTGCCTTGGTCAACAACATGGTCCGGGGCGTTAGTGACGGCTTCATGAAGAAGCTCGAAATCCAGGGGGTCGGCTTCAAAGCCGCTGTGCAAGGCAAAAATGTCACCCTGAGCCTCGGTTATTCGCACCCCGTGGTTTATCCAATTCCCGATCAGATCAAAGTGACAGTAGAAGAAAATACCAAGCTAACCATCGAAGGTCCCGACCGGCAGGTAGTGGGCAAAGTCGCGGCTGAAATCCGCAACTTCTACCCGCCTGAACCGTACAAGGGCAAAGGCGTGCGCTATTCGGATGAGCGCGTGATTCGCAAGGAAGGCAAGACCGTCCAGTAATATGTGTCGCCTGTCATTAGTATCTGACCTCCGATTATCGACCGATGAGAACTGAACAGAAACACAAACTGGCGTTGTTGCGCCGCTGGCGCATTCGCAAGAAAATCAGCGGCACCACGGAACGTCCGCGTATGGCCGTCTGCTTTACCAACAAGAATATCCACGTGCAGTTCATTGACGACACGTCGGGGGTGACGCTCGCGGCCGCTTCAACGGTCAGCAAGGCAACGCCCGGTCGCGAAAAGCTGGCGGCCAATGCGGCGAGCGCCAAGATTCTTGGCGGCGCGGCCGCGCAAGCGGCGCTGAGCAAAGGCATTAAACAGGTGGTGTTTGATCGGGGCGGCGCCCGTTTCCACGGCAAAGTGAAAGCCCTGGCCGACGCTGCGCGCGAAGCGGGCCTGAAGTTTTAACTCTAATGGAGAACAATATTGTGGCTGAACCAGCGAAAATAGAAAACGTCGAGAAACGTGGCGGCGGCGGACGCGGTGGCGGTGGCGGTTTCCGTGGCCGTCGGGGCAGGCCTGAACCGGAGGTTTCCTTTGACGAGCAGTCCGGTAAGGAACTGACCGAAAAGGTCGTTTTCATCAACCGTTCCGCAAAGGTCGTCAAGGGCGGACGCCGCTTCAGTTTCAGCGCGCTAATCGTCGTTGGGGATAAGCAGAGCCGTGTGGGAGTCGGTTTGGGCAAGGCTGGTGAAGTGGCCGATGCCATTCGCAAAGGGGGAGAGATGGCCCGCTCACAAATGGTCGGCGTCTCTCTTAAGGACGCCACAATTCCCCACGAAGTCTTTTCACATTACGGTGGCGCTAAGGTGCTGCTCCGTCCTGCGTCTCCGGGCACTGGCATCATCGCGGGCAAAACCGTGCGGGCCGTTCTTGAAGCTGCGGGCGTGAAGGACGTGCTGAGCAAGTCGCTTGGCTCAAATAACGCCGCTAATGTGGTCAAAGCCACCCTCCAGGCTCTCCTGAGCCTCCGGCTACGCGAAGACATTTACCGGGGCCGCGGCTTCGAAATCAAGAAGGTGCAATCTCCGGTGCCGCCAGCAGCCGCTCCTGCTTCGGCTACAGCCTAGTATTTTATGCGATTACACGATCTCAAACCCCGTCCCGGCGCCCGGCACCGTCGCAAGCGGTTGGGCCAGGGTGAATCCAGCGGCCACGGCAAAACCAGCGGACGTGGCGGTAAGGGCCAGACCGCTCGGTCCGGCAGTTCCATCCGCATCGGCTTTGAAGGCGGCCAGATGCCTTTGATTCGCCGCATCCCCAAGCGCGGGTTCAATAATGTTCGCCATGGCACGCATTACCTTGCGGTGAACCTTGGCGCGCTTAACGAGTTCGCCGATGGTGCGCGTGTTGATGAAGCCGCCTTGCGTAGCGCAGGTTTGGCCAATGGTCGGGCCGACGGCATCAAAATCCTTGGCGACGGTGATTTGACACGGAAGCTGACTGTGAGCGCGCATGCCTTCAGCGCCTCGGCGCGAGCTAAAATTGAAGCCAAAGGGGGCAGCTGCGAAGTGGTCGCCCCCAAAATGCCTAAGCCAGCCAAGCCGGAGGCTAAACCTGTCGCAAAGGTGCCCGCCAAGCCCTAACTGCTGATGCGCTCGCAGGAAATATTTAACCTGACCTTTTGCATTCCGGATTTTGGACTTCGAATTTGTTTCGGAGTTTGGAGTTCGGATTCCATATCTTAATTCGCCATGCTTGCCGCTATCGCCAATACTTTCAGCAATTGTTTCAAGATTCCGGAATTGAAGTCCCGGATTTTGTTCACCTTGGCAGTTCTGGCCATCTGCCGGCTGGAAGCGGTAATTCGCATCCCGGGATTGAACGGTACCGTGCTCGCTGAGTTTTTCAGAACGCACGCATCGAGCGGTTCTTCGGTGCTCGGGATGTACAGTCTTTTCACGGGTGGCGCCCTCGAGCATTGCGCGGTCGGCGCCCTGGGCATCATGCCCTATATCAGCGCTACCATCATTATCCAATTGCTCACAGCGGTTATCCCGACACTGAGCAAGCTGGCGCGTGAGGAAGGCGGCCGCACCAAAATCATTCAATATGGCCGCTACCTTACTGTGCTCCTTTGTTTGGGCCAGGGTTTGGTGATGGCGTTGGGTTGGGAGAACCCGGAGAGGATCTTTGGGCAAGGCATCGGCCAGTTGGTTCTCTATAAGGCATCCCATATTTGGTTCTACCGCATCCAGACGATGCTCATCCTGACCACGGGCACTGTTTTATTGATGTGGCTGGGCGAGCAGATCACCGAAAGAGGTATTGGCAACGGTGTGTCGCTGGTCATTACTATCGGCATTCTGGCGCGTCTCCCACAGGCCGCTGTGGCTCTCAAAGACATGTTTTTCCCTGGCGGTGGTGTTGAGGCCAAGTTCAACTTCGGCCACGCCATTGCTCTGGTCTTGTTGCTGGCCGGTGTGATTGCCGGCGTCATCGCCATCACTCAGGCCCAGCGGAAAGTCCCGGTTCAGTATGCCCAGCGGGCTGTGGGTCGGAAAGTCTATGCCGGTGGCACTTCCTTTATGCCGTTGCGGGTCAATTATGCCGGGGTCATGCCGATCATCTTCGCGCAGGCCATCTTGATGTTCCCGCAGAAAATTTTCCTTTTCCTGGGCCAAAGCCTTAACGTGAAGTTTTTCGGTGAAATCGCCAGAGCCCTGTCCGAGGGTGCATTCTTTTATATCGCCTTGTATTCCCTCATGATCCTGTTCTTCTCCTACTTTTGGGTGGCGACGCAATTCAATGAATTGCAGATCGCCGACGACTTGAAGAAGAACGGCGGCTACATTCCCGGGGTGCGGCCGGGGCAAGCCACCAGCGACTATTTGCACAACGCCATGAGCCGGATTACGCTGGCTGGCGCGATTTTCCTCACAGTCATCGCCGTTATCCCGATTTTGCTGTATCGCGAACTGCTGATTCCGTATCCGGTTGCCACGTTCTTCGGCGGCACCAGCATGCTCATTTTGGTTGGCGTGTTATTGGATACCATGCGCCAGATGGAAACGCACTTGTTGATGCGGCATTACGACGGGTTCTTGAAGAAAGGACGCCTTCGGGGCCGGTTTTAGGTTTCTGCCGGGAGCGTGGCTTCGGGATTTTCCTGATTTAGCTGCCTTGGCGAGCTTTGCCGGGATAGAGCCAGATGATCATTTTAAAAAACGAGCGCGACCTTGAGGCGATGCGGCCCGCTTGTGCGGTGGCGGGGAAGGTGCTGGATGATGTGGCTGCTTTCATCAAGCCTGGTATGGCGACGAAAGAGGTGGATGAGTTTGCCGCTTCGCGCATGAAGCAGTATGGTGCTAAAAGTGCCTTTCTGGGGTATCGGAAGTATCCATGCCATATTTGCATCTCTGTTAATGAACAGGTCGTGCACGGCTTGGCGGGTGCCAGGCAGTTGCGTTTCGGCGACATTGTGAGTTTGGATGTTGGGGTCATTTATAATGGCTTTATCGGCGACACCGCCCGGACTGTTCCCGTGGGCGGTTGTGGAGTGCTCGCGCAGAAACTGATGGATGTGTCGGAGAAGGCTCTCCACGAGGGCATCGCCCAGGCGGTGCCCGGCAAACGGATCGTTGATATTTCAAGGGCCATTCAGAGCCATGTGGAAGGCAATGGATTCAGCGTGGTCCGGGAGTTTGTGGGGCACGGGGTTGGGCGGTCCATGCACGAAGAGCCGCAAATCCCGAATTTTGTTGATGGCAAACCGTCCCCCAAGTTGCGGCCGGGCATGACGTTGGCGATTGAGCCGATGGTCAATGCCGGTTTGCCGGGTGTGAATATTTTGAAAGATGGCTGGACAGTGGTTACTCAAGATGGTTCACTGTCCGCTCATTTTGAGCATACGGTTCTTATCACAGAGTCTGAGCCGGAGATTTTGACGTGGGTCGGCAGGATGCCATCAAAGTTGAAGGCACTGTAGTCGAAGTGCTGCCCAACCGGACGTATCGGGTGGAATTGGCTAATGGCCACAGGGTTCTGGCTTTTGTTGCGGGCAAGGCACGGTCGAATTTGTCCCGCTTAGTGCGGGAAGACAAAGTAATGTTGGAAATGTCGCCTTACGATTTGTCCGAAGGGCGCATCATTGTGGAAACGCATACGATTTAAGATTATGAAAGTTCGCGCATCAGTTAAAAAACTCTGCGAAAATTGCAAAATTATTCGCCGCAAAGGTGTCATCCGGGTGATCTGCACCAACGCCCGCCACAAACAGCGGCAAGGCTGATGTAACCGGTTTAATCTTGTAACTCATTTACCGAATATATGGCACGTATCATAGGAGTAGAAGTCCCGCCCAATAAGCGCATCGATATCGCTCTCCGTTACATCTACGGGATCGGCCCCAGCAATGCGATCGACATCCTCGCCAAGGCCAATATTGACCGTAGCATCCGGGCCAAGGATTTGACTGAGCAACAGCTCTCGCAGATCGTCCATGCCATTCAGGACGGCAAGTACGTTATCGAAGGCGATCTGCGCCGGGAGATCGGCATGAACCTTAAGCGCCTCCAGGGCATCAAATGCTACCGGGGCATCCGGCATTTGCGTGGTCTGCCTGTCCGCGGTCAGCGCACTCAGACCAACGCGCGTACCCGAAAAGGCCCGCGCAAGACCGTCGGCGTTGTTCGCAGTCCAACCGCCAAAACCGGGATTCACTGATCCCCTAATTTCAATTCTCAACCATCAACTCCCGACCATTAAATGGCTGACGACACAAAAAAGAAACCAGCTCCTAGAAAGCCCGCTAAACCGGAGGCTGCGGCCGAAAAGTCCGCTGCCAAACCCGTTGGCGATTCGCAACCGGCCAAAGCGCCCAAGAAGAGCAGCCATCCCGCTCCCGAGGGTGGTGCTCCCGCCGTCAAGGGCGCCGCTCCGGCTGCCGAAGCGCCGAAGCCTGCAGCCGATGGCGCAGCTCCAGCCGCGCCGCCTGTTGTTGTCGCCCCTACTGCTGCGGAATTGCTTGCGGACGATCTGGCTGGCAAAAAGATCGTCAAGGCCAAAGGGGCCAAGAATATCAGCAGCGGGATTGCCAACATTCTCGCCACGTTTAACAATACCCAGGTCAGCATAACCGACATGCAGGGGCATGTTATTGGTTGGTCCACTGCCGGACGTGTCGGGTTCAAAGGCTCGCGCAAGAGCACGGCTTACGCCGCCCAGCAGGTCGCCCAGGATGCCGCCCGTCAGGCTATGTCCCACGGCATGCGCGAAATCGAGGTCCGGGTGAAAGGTCCCGGTTCAGGCCGTGAGTCAGCCATCCGCGCGCTGCAGGCGATCGGTTTGGAAATCACCACCATTAAGGATGTTACCCCGGTGCCCCATAACGGTTGTCGCCCGCGCAAGAAGCGCCGGGTCTGAACTTTTAACTATCAACTCTTAACCAACCGCTTTCTAAAAAATGGCTCGTTATACAGGTCCCCGTGTTCGTATCAGCCGCCGTTTCGGCATTCCGATCTTCGGCCCGTCAAAATACCTCGAACGCCGCAATTACGGCCCGGGCGTTCATGGGCCAAAATCCCGTCGCAAGCACACCGACTACGGTTTAGGCCTGATCGAGAAGCAGAAACTGCGCTATTATTATGGGTTGCTCGAACGGCAATTCCGCGGTGTTTATGAACGTGCCTTGAAACGCCGTGGCGTTACTGGCGAGCAAATGCTCCAGATTTTGGAGACCCGGCTGGATAACGTTTGTTACCATCTCGGTTTTTCGAACACACGCGCTGGCGCCAGGCAGCTCGTCGCGCATGGCCATGTGAAGGTGAATGGTCGCAAGGTCAACATCCCTTCCTATGGCCTGAAGGTGAACGACATTATCGAAATCAAAAATTCCAATGCCGCGCGTCAATTGGCGGCGAAAAACCTGGAAGTCGCGGGTAGTCGGGCGGTTCCCGATTGGATTTCCCTGGATAAGGAAGCTCTTAAAGGCGTGGTGATGCGTATTCCCACCCGCGATGAGATACAACCGATTGCCAACGAACAGGCGGTCGTCGAATTCTATTCCCGCTAAACCAAAATGAACACGGAGTATGGGAGTGTTCGAGTAATGGAGTGATGCTGTTTCATCACTCCGCCGCTCAGCGGCTCCTCTGCTTCAGAAACAATTATACGGACCTTTGCGGCCTGCGGGAATAGTGCGTCGGAAAGGTCAGATTAAAATTGTTGAAAGGAAACTATGCCAGTACGTCTAGGACGGTTCGAAATGCCCAAACGGTTGACCAAAGAGGAATCAACCGCGACTGAAACTTACGCCAAATTTGTTGCCGAACCTTTTGAAACCGGTTACGGCCATACTATTGGCAACTCGCTCCGCCGCGTCCTTCTCTCCTCCTTGGAAGGCGCCGCTGTCTCCTCGATCAAAATTGATGGCGCAATGCACGAATTCGCCACGATCGAAGGCGTTGTGGAGGACGTCACCGATATCGTCTTGAATCTGAAGAAAGTTTTGTTCAAGGCGCATGCCCGCGAGCCGCAGACGCTTCTGCTCTCCGCTAACAAGGAAGGTGAAGTCACCGCCGCCGACATCCAGCTCAACCAAAACCTGGAACTGGTCAACCCTGACCAGCACATCTGCACGCTCGACAAGAAGAAGAAGTTTGAAATGGAGCTTGAAGTCAAGGTTGGCCGCGGCTTCCTTCCTGGGGACGAGAACAAGAAGCCCAATCAGGCCATCGGTGTCATTGCCATTGACTCACTTTTCTCCCCTGTTACCCGTGTCCGTTATGCTGTTGAAAATGCCCGCGTCGGCCAGCGCACGGATTATGACCGCTTGATTCTCGAAGTTTGGACTGATGGACGTATTTCGCCCGATGATGCGCTCACCCAGGCCTCGGCGATTCTGCAGCACCACCTCGACGTTTTCGTTGGCTACGACAAAAATGCCATCGAGTTTGAAGAGGTTGTGGACAAGCAGGACGAGGAAAAGACCAAGCTCAAGAAATTGCTGAATATGAGCGTCAACGAAATCGAGCTTAGCGTCCGCGCCGCCAACTGCCTTAACAACGCCAATATCACCACCGTCGGTCAGCTTGCCATGAAGACCGAGCAGGAAATGCTCAAGTACCGCAATTTCGGCAAGAAATCGCTCAATGAAATTAAGGAAAAGCTGCAAGCCCTCGGCTTGACTCTCGGCATGACTCTTGATCCGGAACTGCTGGAAGCTCCGAAAGAAGAAGCGCCCGCTGCGGCTTCCCACTAGCGCGACAGGATAGGTGGGCGGGAGCGGTTTTGAACTCCCGGCTGCCAGTTACCAATCACCAATTACCAGTCAAATTTATGCGACACCTTAAGCGAACCGCCAAGTTGGGCCGCACCGGGGAACACCGGAATGCGATGCTCGCCAACCTGGTCTGCAGCCTGATTAAGCACAAACGCGTCGTTACCACTCTCGCCAAAGCCAAAGCGGCTCGCTCCGTGGCGGAGAAAGCTGTCACGCTCGGCAAAAGCGGCACGATCCATGATCGCCGCCTTGCTGCTGCGCGCCTCCATCAGGAGGACGCCGTGAAAATTCTCTTCAACGAAATTGCTCCCGCGCAAAAAGAGCGCCGCGGTGGCTACACGCGCATCATCAGGATGAACCAGCGCCAGGGGGATTCTTCCCAACGCGCTATTTTGGAATGGGTGGACATGTCGCTCGTCACCGAGGCTCCAACCGAAGCGACGCCCGCCGAAGAAACCAAGCTTGCGGATAGCAAACCCGCGGAGGTCAAGGCCGACGCCAGCAAGTAGGCGCAAGCCAAATCAAATCTAACCGATGGCCCGTTTTCGTAAGAAAACGGGCCTTTCCCTTATTGGCGCAGGAAACGCTTCATCTCAACCAAAGGGCAAGGAAAGTTGCCAGGACCACTAAAGCCACCACCCACCAAAACCAGGTAATGCCCCAAGGTGTCGGCTTCTTGCCTCTAAACTCACGTTCGACAAAATCAGCGTAGTCAAAATGCGTATCGGGGAGGTCCAGGCCATCAGTCCGCGCTTCCTCCGACCAAGCCGTGGCTTCATCCGCCCCGCATTCGGGGCATGCCTTGGCTTCGCGCGGCACATCCGCGCCGCAATGAGGGCAAATCTCCGGCGGCATGGAAAATTTGCAATTTTGGGTTCTCGGCTTTTGGTTGGCTAAAAGGTCAAAACCCCCTTATCCCATCCCCGCGTACTCTTCGTCCGTCTTCAGATCCAGGCCCATGAGGACATAGTCGTGGGATCCTGCCTGCATGTCCTTCACGTAATCCTTCAGCCGTAGAAGATTGCTGAAACCCAGCAAAGCAAACATTTTGATGGCGGCTTCCTGTTCGCCAATGAATTCTGCCTCGACTTTCTCCAGCCCCAAATTCCGGGCCATGTCCGCAATTTCAGTAACCAGTGCGCGCGCCAAACCACGCCCGCGGTACTGTGGATGAACCAGCACGCTGACACGGCCGATGTGGCGTTTCCAGCCTCCGAGTTGCTGGTGAAGGGTGGCGTCGCCAATGATTTTGCCGCCGATAAAGGCCAGCAGTGGCAGGTTCCGGCCGAGATCCACGTTCCGGCACCAGTCGCGGATGACCTGCGGTTCTGTGACGCGATGCTTGATGAACATGCGCTCGGCCTCGGGCACGGCCAGGAAAAACTCGTGAAACCCCTTTTCATCCTCCTTCCGCAGCGGGCGAAGTTTGCAGCTGGATCCATCTTTGAGTTTGATTTCCTTTTCGTACTTTTGGAGTTCAGACTCGAATGACATAAGCTTATGCGTTGATTAGATGTTAACTTATCGAAAGAGAATGAACTGGGCAAGTGGCATCAGCGGCAGCGGCTTGGAAAGAAACACCGGCCGGGCTACCGCACCGACTGTTCCAGCCAGCGGAGGTAACGGTTATTCCCGTCAGTCAGGGGTAACACAACGAATTCGGGCGTGTCATACGGATGGAGAGTCACAATCAATTTTTCCAACGCGGAAAGGCGGGCTGCCGTTGTCTTGAACACCATCAACACTTCTGTTCCGGTTTCTATTTTTCCTTGCCACCAATAGTGCGATTCGATTTTCGGAATCAGGTTGGCGCATGCAATCAACCGCCCTCTCAGAGCTGCCTTGCTCAATCTCCGGGCCGTCTTCAAATTGGGTGCGGTCACCAGCACCGCCGAATGCTTTCTTTCCGGCTTCATTGCGCCTTCATCTCAGCGGAATCTGGCGTCTTGGCAATGGTCTATCAAGGGCTTTCTTCCCGGTTGTTCCCCGCCCACCAACCGTCATAACCAGAAGGATCGATTTGCCACTCCGCAGTCTCGCCTCGGGGTTGCCCGAGCCTGGGTGCCGGGGCAGGGTTGCGCCAGCGAAAAACGGTCTTGGTAGAATCATCTATAACGGTGTGTTCGAGAATGTATTCGATTCTGCGAAGAAGGCCACGTGAGCCGCTTGGCGGCACTTTCCAAAGTGCTTGCGATCGGAGATGCATCTTCATGACCGCTTCCAGGTTTAGAGGTGGATGAAGAAAAGCTCCAATTTCGGCATGTCTGCTCAATCCCTGCAGACTTTGTGCCACTTGTTCGAGCAGGGTTGTGTCAGCCCTTCGCTCCCACAATTGCTCCAACTCGCCGAGCGCATCCCCATAGATGACATTCGTCGATTCGAAAGATTCCTTGCCGGTTTGGTGAATGAGTGGCAGCGAATTCCAATGAAGGGCCCGGATGGTTGCATAAACCACTTGGTGCTCTGTCTCGATCCGTCCGTGCTGAGCCCAGAGGCAGCGGTGCAGGTGCTCCGCCGGGTCATCGTTGCACGCCCGCAGCATTCCCGTGCCGAAAGCCAACAATTCACTCGCCAACATGCCCGGCCCCCACTTGTTCAGTTTGAAACGCAAATCGCGACAGCATCGCCTGTCAATTTTTACCGCATCAAAGTAATTGGCCCGTTCGGCGATGCCCGTCTTGCATTTTACATTTACCCGCCAATGGGCCATGCGTAACGACTCTAGCGAGACTCCACCCAGCGCGTGAAGCGTAGCCAGAACGTAATACGCTTCTGGCAAGTCCTTTTCCGCGAACTCGTAACGAACGGTTGTCGAGCCAGCCGGGCCGACGGACGCAAGAAGCGGCAGGTGACGCGTGACTTTCCGGAGCAACGCGTGAACCGGATCGCCAATCGCTGCAAACGTTTTTCTCATCCGGTTCCTGGTCGAGCTATAATTGTACCAGAACTCCGGTTCCTCATTGGCGGTCGCGGTGGGTTACAAAGCTTCTATCGGAAAAACGATAACCTGCTACAGTGCCAATGGGTTACAACTGCAACGCCGAGACTGGTTTATGGGAGAGTTTTTCGGGTATGCCGGGAATCGCTCGGTGCCAAGGCGGTTTGTGGCGCAATAGTATGCCGGACCTGCGTCCGGGAGATCACAACTCCTTCGAACAATCCCGATATTCACCTGGGGGCAGCAGGCAAGGTTCAGCAGAACGATTGGTCAGGGTGACTTTTCCCTGGAACACGTTTCTTGAGCTGAACAAAACCGGGCCGCGCACTATAAGTTCCCGGCAGGCTTTCAATGAAGGCACACCATTGGAGAGTTTCTCGTCCAACTGTTCCACCAGCTTGTAATGATCAACATCCAGGTCAATTGCGGGCGGCTGTGTCTTGCCTCCTTGCGCCAGTTCGATGCGCCAGTCCCGAGTTACTTCATACGCGTCTGAGCGCAAAGCCAGCAAGTCGCAAGTCGTCTTGACAGGTGCGAAGCGTGTCCGTGGCACAACAATCGCCCCGGCATTCTCGAAGCATTCGATAGCGGCTCCCATAGCGGTTTCAAGTTGGAAAACCGACGAAGACGCTTTCAGCCGCGGGTCGAGTGTCTTGACGTTTCTGATCAAAGGCAAAGGAAGAAAGCCGCCGTGTTTGTCGAGCAACTCCTTAAGTCGGTCAAGCCGGACCCAGAGATTATTGGTATTGAAAAAGCGGTGCCGCTCTATGTCTTGAAATTCGGGAAGATCGGCCTTGGGGCACTGGGCGGACTCGCGAAGAAGGAATCTGCCGCTGGCGCGTTGCGCAAGGTGGCCTCCTTTTCTGTCGGACGCGGTTCGCTCAGCCACCTCCATCAGGAATGGTTTGTCAGACGCAGCAAAGTAGCTCAGTAGTGTCGGGTCGAGACTTGCGCCCAGATTGTCGGAGTTGGACACGAAGAGGTACTTGATTTCTTCCGCCAGTAAACGATCGAGCCAACCGGAACTGAGCAGGGAAGGATACAGGTCGCCGTGTCCAGGCGGACACCATTCGAGTTGCGGATTCTCCGGCGATAGGCCCGGACGCAGCGTTTTGGCATCTACTTTGGGCACGATGCTTTGCATCAATTCGAACAATCCCGGATCTCCCAGTTCGGGATACTTTCGCAAGAATTGACAGGTGTCATGGCTTGTGCTCTGGCTGTTCATGAGCAAAAAGCGCAACGATATTCCTTGCTCTCGCCGCAAATGCCGAATCTGGTTTACGATGAAGTCCAGAAACGTCAGGCCATCCTTCACCGGCAGCAGTGACTTGGCGCGCTCCAGACCCATGCTGGTGCCCAACCCTCCGTTTAGCTTAACCACCACAGTTTGAAGAATCAGCGAACGGTCAACGGAAGCACTGATTGTGAGTTGGTCAAAACGGGGCAGGTCGGTTACAGGCTGAATACTGTTCTCGGGAATCAAACCGGTTTGCCCAGAAATAAGATTCTCGTAGCTGTGCTCGAAGGCCCTGATGGCAGGGTCCCCCAGACCTGCCTTGCGCATCTTGCCAGCGAACTCAGGGAAAAAGTTTTCGGATATGCCCATTCGCGTGCGGTATATTGTAGCAGGTTCCGGATTGTTTGGGAATAGCGGGAAACCGGCTTGAAATTGGCAGGACTGCGCAATCAACGGCCGGAGTCGAACTCAAGGTTCTTGCCGGGCAGCGGCATGAGGCGGTTTTTATGGTTCCACCGCGCGGCAGCAAGGCATCCGAACAGTCGTTGCTTGGCGGCTAGCAATTGGAACGGCCAACCGCTGGCGGCCGGATGCCCTTAAGGAAAAACGGGTGTTAACTGTCGTATTTGACACTACAGCCGTAAGGTTTTGTCTGGGAGACAGTCACTTTCTCGCCGGCTTGCAATTGTTGGATCGTTGTGCGTACGTAATTATGCGCTGTCCGCGGGTCGCCTGAGGGAGAGGGACGGTCATCAATTGCGCCCTGGTAAACGAGCATGCCCGCGGTGTCGATGACAAACATTTGCGGGGTGGTTCGCATTCCGTATTTGTGGCCAAGTTTGCCGGAACTGTCGTCAATCCATGCAGTGGCATTCATTTTCTGATCGGCCCATTCTTTCCGGGCGGCATCAGTAGTGCGGTGGCTTGGGTGCGATGCGGATACAGAGTTCACCACGAGGAAGATTACACCGTTGGAGGTGAGGTCTTTTTGCAAAGCCTGCATGGCGCCTGTGCTATAATGATTGTGGCAGAAGGGGCAGTCGAGATTATAGGATTCCAGAACAACGATCTTGCCTTTGTAATCGCTCAACTTAATGGCTTTGCCGTGGATATCCGTGGCCGTGAAGTCCGGCGCGGGTTTGCCGATTTCGGCGACTGCAAGCGCGGTGCCGACGAATGTGAATGCGAACAGTGTTATCAGTGCATTTTTCATAATCTATAATCGCAGAATCAAGTTCAGGACTTCCCTATAAGAAAGCACCGGATGGGTATTTGTGCAAACGAGGTTGCTAGCGTCCAGCTTGCTCGAGGGCAGTCAGCACAATTCTGGATGTCAATAGCTCCGGCAGAACGATGGGAGGCTTTTCCGGGTCTTTCGGGAAGACAAGCACCAGGGGTACACCAGCCCGCCCATAGCGGTTGAGTTCTGTAGTGATGTCATCCGGCAATCGAGTATAATCCCCTAGAAGCGAGGCGGCGTCGATTGCTTTGAGCTTGGCACGCACGGACGGGATATCGATGGCGATGCGATTATTGACTTGGCAAGTGAGGCACCAATCTGCGGTGAAATCGACAAACACCGGTCGGCCTTGTGCGCGGGCACTGGCAACCGCGTCCGGACTCCAACGCTGCCAAGCAATACCATCGGGGACCGATTGATGCAGACCTTCAGCTTTAGTCTCGACACCGGGCAAGCGCCAGTCCAATTGGCCTTCGAGGGCGTAAAGGTATCCAACGACGAGCACGACTAAGGCGGTTATAAGGCCGAACCTGCGGTAAGTGCGGCTGCGTTGGACGAACTGTCCATAAACCCACGCAGCCAGGGACAGTATGACGAGGAAAATGCCGAGCCACCATGAGCGCGAGCCGTAATAAAGGGTAATCAGGCTGAATAGCCAAATCGCAGTGGCTAGCATAGGAAATCCCATCGCAACCTTGAAGCGTTCCGTCCATGCGCCGGGTTTTGGGAGGAATTTGAGACAGGCAGGGTACCAGCTTAAGAGCAAATAGGGCGCGGCAAGGCCAAGCCCCATGACCATGAACATAAGAACGATCATGCCAGAGACCTGCGTGAAAGCGAATCCGAGGGCGATACCGAGGAAGGGAGCGGTGCAGGGAGTAGCCAGGACAGTGGCGAGAACGCCGTTGAAGAAGGCGCCGGGGGCTCCATGCCTTGAGGCTAGCGAGCCAGCCGCATCCATGACGTTGGCGCTCAGGTTTACTTCAAACAACCCGAACAGGTTGAGCGCAACGAGCGTGACGACCACCACAAGAACGACCAAGAATTGGGGATTTCCAAACTGCATTCCCCAGCCGGCTCTATGTCCCGTCGCTTTTACGCCGATGACCAGTGCCGCCAAAATGAGGAACGAAAGGAGCACGCCCAGAGTGTAGATGAGTCCGAGTTGGCGAACGCGGCGGGGTTCATCTTTTGCCTGGCCAACGAAGCCCAGGATCTTCAGCGCGATCACGGGTAGGACGCAGGGCATCACGTTCAGGATAAGGCCGCCGATGAACGCATTGAAGAACATTTTCAAAAGTGATGGCGTGGCGAGCACGGGGCCGGTCGGCGTTTCGGAACTGCAGCTTGCAGTCAAAGCGGGTCCGAACGGTTGAATGGAGAGAGAGGCTTCATAAGCGAGTTGTTGTCCGCCGGGGTTCTGGATTAACAGGCCGGAAATTTCTTTCGGCCAATCGCCTTCGAATTTCTTGACTTCGACACGGAGACAGATTTTGCCAGCACTGGCAGGGACTCTCTGGGCATTGGGCCGCACTTCGAAGTGGTCGTAACCATCCGGGAAAAAGTCGACCGGGGTGGCCTCTTTGGGAGCAGTCCATTCAATGAGAAGAGGACGCAAATTGCTGATTGCTGGCTTTTCCCACCAAGCGCGCGGGGAAATGGTGTTTCCTTTCCGGGGGAGTTTCTTTAGCCAGGATTCTAGCAAGGGCGCGTCTTTGGATGGCTTTGTTTCGACGGCGATTGTTAACCCAGCCTCGATATCAGCCCTGCCCGGAACACAGAGGGTTTTGCATTCCAGCCAGGAGACTTTGGCTTTCAGTTCGAGCATCCCAGGCTTCAAATCGGGCGCAAGCTTGAGGGGGACGAGGAGGACAATGTCATCCGTATACACGTAAGTGGTGAGGTCTTCCTCGGGCAGTTTTTGCGGTGCGGGCCACTCCGTAGCGCCGGCGGAGACTCCGGTGGGGAGTTGCCATTCGATTTTTGTTGGCATCCCTGATGCCCCGGGGTTGCGCCAATACGTGTGCCAGCCATGATCTATGCGGAGGCGCACACCTGCCAGTACGGTGTCGCCAGGTTTTGCGCTTTCAGCTGCGAGGATCAGGCTCGCCTGGGTGTGAGCGGCTTGGGTTGAAAGTCCGGCGAGGCAGAGAAGCACAACGCTGAAGGATTTCAGTATCGCCCGCATGAGGATAAGATGCATGAAAAGCCTCAAGATTTGAAATCTTTTATCGGAGGCGGATTCGGTTCGGAGTCTCGCTTGTTAACGCCCTGCCGGATTCTTTGCGAAAACGAAGTCTTCCACAATCCGTCCCCGAATTAAGTGTTCCTGAATAATTCGCTCCAGGACAACTGGCGTGCATGAGTGATACCAAATTCCTTCCGGATATACGACGGCGATAGGCCCACTTGTACAGACGCGAAAACAACTGACCTTGCTGCGATAAACCAACGGTTCCGGCCCGACGAGTTCCAATTCCTTGAGCCGCCGCTTCAAATACTCCCAAGACGCCTGACCATCCTCCCGGCACGCACATTTCGGCTCTGTATGGTCCGCACAGAGAAAGATGTGGTGCCGATATTTCTCCAATACCAGTGAACTTGCGACCAACTGTAATTTAGTTGCCATACTTGAAGGCCACAGCGCATAAAGGTTACCACCTCTCTGGATATGGGCAAGCGGGCCGAGAAAACATCTGCGGCGGCGCCTATACCGGGGATGAGTGTGCTGCACTGTGCCCCGGTTTGTTATTCTGCTGCGGAGCATCTGGGCGGTTGGTGCCGGATTGGCTTGCCAGAATCCGATGCCAAGCGTAGGAGGTGATACATGCGACGCTTGCTCGTGATGACAATTATCGGTCCAGACCGGCCCGGCCTCGTGGATTCTGTCGCCAGCCTCATCGCGGAGCATTGCGGCAATTGGCTGGAAAGCCGCATGGCCCGTTTGGGCGGCCAGTTCGCGGGTATCCTGCGAGTGGAAATCCCTGCCCAAAAGGAACAGCTCCTTATTTCAGCTCTGGGACAATTCCAAAAGCAAGGTGTCCGCATCGTTGTGCATGGCGATGAACCCAATTCGGTTTCCCAGGCTGTCCGGTTAAGTCTGTTGGACATCGTCGGCCAGGATCGGCCTGGAATTGTACGCCAGATTTCCCATGCGCTAGCCAGTTATGGTGTAAATGTCGAGGAGTTGCAAACCGAATGCGAGAGCGCGGCCATGTCCGGCGAAACGCTGTTCAGGGCGCGCGCCAAGCTGAGCATTCCCAGGTCGTGTAGCGTTGACGAGATTCGCCAACAACTTGAGAGGATCGCCGAGGATCTCATCGTGGAAATCTCCTTCGCAGAGCTGCCAGCTACGGAACCGGCCAAAAGGTAGAGCCGGAACTGGTCCGGACAGGATGTGTTTCCAGGTTTTTGGGCAGGTCAAACCTCTTTCCGTGGGAAAAGGGGCGTAGGCGCACCAATGGCAAGGCCGGGTGTAAGTCCACCCCAGCGCGCTGCGGCAAAACGATCCGGCGCTTCCTCCAGACCAAGCTGTCCATGAATCTTTGAAGCTGTGCTTGGGAGAAAAGGCCAGAGCAAAACTGCAAGAATGCGACAAACTTCGGCCAGATTGTAGAGCACTTCATCCAAGCGAGCAGCTTTAGCCGGGTCCTTGGCCAGCTTAAATGGCGCCGTGTGGTCCACGTATTGGTTAGCCTTGGTAACTAAGGACCAAATCGATTGCAGAGCGCTTTGAAGTTGGTTCTGCTCTAGCAGCGCGAGGGTTTCAGCCACTACTCTTTCCGCATCTGCTGACAACTCGTTCGACACCGGGGGAACCATGCCGTTCCGGTAACGCTTAAGCATCGAGAGCGACCGGTTGACGAGATTGCCCAATCCGTTGGCTAACTCGGCTGAGTAACGGGCCCTGAATCCCGCATCAGTCCAGTTGCCATCGGGGCCGATATCTAATTCCCGGAGCACATAAAAACGGAAGGCGTCCACCCCCCACTCGTCAATGACTGCAATCGGATCAACTACGTTGCCGGTGCTCTTGCTCATCTTCTGGCCGTCTTTCTGCCACCAACCGTGGACGAGTATCTGTTTCGGCAAAGGAGCTCCGATGGCCTTAAGCATAATCGGCCAGTAAACAGAGTGAAACTTGAGAATGTCTTTTCCAATGACATGGATGTCGGCTGGCCAGAGAGCGGGTTGAGCGTCAGAGTTCGGGTTGGCGGACGTTGGCGGGTGGCGATTGAGTTCTGGCGGAACGCCCGGATCGCCGAGGGCGGCAGGGATGCTGATGTAATTCGTCAATGCGTCGAACCAGACGTAAGTGACGAAATTGGCATCGAAGGGCAGGGGAATGCCCCAGTTCAAACGCGAAGCCGGGCGGCTGATGCACAAGTCCTCGAGTAAGTGATTTCTTAAGAAGCCGAGCACCTCGTTCCGGCGGTAATCCGGGCAAACAAAGGACGGGTTTTTCTCGAGATAACCGATTAACCATTCCTGGTGACTGCGGAGTTTGAAGTAATAGTTTTCTTCCTCCAGTTCAGCAACCTCCCCATAGGCTGGATCGAATGTGCCGTCGGGCCGGCGGTCTTTTTCGGTCAGAAAAGTTTCCTCCCGGGTTGAATAAAAACCTCGGTAAACTTTTTTGTAAAAGTGCCCCTGCTCATAGAGCCTTGCCAGAATCGCCTGGACAACTTCCTTGTGACGCGTCTGAGTCGTTCGGACAAAATCATTGTTGGTCAATTCGAGCTTCACTGCGAACGCTTTCCAAGTTGCGGCTAATTCATCACAATAAGCCTGCGGACTCTTGCCCTCTGCGATGGCTGCTTGCTGGACTTTCTGCCCGTGCTCATCAAGGCCGGTTAAGAAGAAGGTTTCCTGACCCAAGCTACGCTTTGCCCGCGCGATCACGTCGGCAATCACCTTCTCGTAGGCGTGGCCGAGGTGCGGTTGGCCGTTGACGTAATCGATAGCAGTTGTGATGTAAAAGCGTTTGCTCATCCGCTTTACTTTGACGGACTTGCGTGCGCTTGGCAACAGCTTCAATTTGCTCGGGGTGGGCGCTTTCTGAAAAGATGCGGCTTCGCAGTTGAGAACATTCACGGAAATCACTGGCGTACAGTGGGGACCCCTCGGTTTTTTCACGATGGCCCCGAGCTGATCGCAAAACAGTTGAGAGTTAACCCGGCAGCCTGCGCCCCTTGAGTTGCTACAGACTGACGAATCTAATTCCCTCTCGTCAAGTCGGTCTTTTTCCGTAACATTGTTCTGTGCCGTTTTTGAGGAACACAAACATTTCCGGGAAGCTACACGAGTTCTTCCGATGCCACTGGCAGCGGTCCCTGCGCGTTCGTGAGAAGATTCATTTCAGCGAGGAGGCGTTTCATCTGGTGCTCGCTGGCGGGGTGGGGGTAATTGGCGGCTTGGTCAACATCTGCTTCTATTACGCCACCGAGTTAGTGAGAATGGTTTTCCTGCGTCAGCCGGGCGAGTTGGTTGAGGTGGCGGAAAAGATGCCAAATTGGCAGCGGGTAATGACGCCAACGATCGGTGGCCTTTGCGCCGGGCTGGTTTTATATTGGGGCTTGCGGCTGGCCGGCCCGCAACGCTCGACCAATATGCTGGAGGTGGTCGTTGCGGGCGATGGACGCCTGCCTCTCCGAGGAGGGCTCGTAAAGTTCATTTCCGCTTTGGTCACCATTGGCTCGGGAGGTTCCATCGGACGCGAGGGTGGTATTGTGCAGTTGTCCGCGACATTTGCCTCTAAGTGGGGCCAAATCGCCAAATGGCATCCCTATCGATTGCGGCTTTTGGTCGGGTGTGGCGCGGCATCCGGGATCGCCGCAGCATACAATGCGCCGATTTCAGGGGCGGTATTCGCCGCGCTGATCGTTCTCGGCAATTTTTCAATGAACCACTTCGCCCCGCTGGTTTTTGCCTCCGTTGTGGCCACAATGGTCTCACGCAGCTTTTTTGGCATCAAGCCATGGTATACGGTGCCACCGTTCGAATTTACCAGCGTAACTCAACTGCCATGGTTTTTGTGTCTGGGGATTGTGACGGGCGTGATGGCGGCTGCGGTCCTAAAACTGCTCAATGGTGCGGGAGAAGTATTCAAAAGGGTGCACGCGCCGATTTTTATCCGGTTAGCCATCGGCGGGTTGGGCGTTGGGGTCATCGCGATGTGGTACCCGGGCGTTTGGGGCAATGGTTATGTTATTACCAATCGTATTTTAATGGGCGAATATCCAGCGGAAATGGCTGGGCTGCTTTTCTTGGCAGGACTTTTTTTGGCTAAGCTAGCTGCCACGTTAATGACGGTTGGTTCTGGCGCCGTGGGGGGTGTCTTTACCCCCACGCTTTTTCTGGGCGCAAGTCTGGGCGCCCTTTTCGGCTCAGGGCTGCAGGCGTTGAGTGTCGGGGAAGGCCTGCCGGTTTCCACATTCGCGGTCGTAGGCATGGGAAGCATGCTCTCGGCCACTACCCGTTCTCCGCTGTTGGCGATGATCATGGTTTTTGAGATTTCCCTCGATTACTCACTAATGCCGCCTTTGATGCTCGCTTGTGTGGTTTCCTTTCTCGTGTCGCGAAGGCTTCATCCCGAATCAATCTATACCGAACCATTACGGCTGAAGGGACTGGCTGTGTCTCAGGAAGCCTTGGCGTCGGAGGCCACCACCGAGCGGACCGTGGGCGACCTCATGCGCGCCCCGGTACCGCCAGTTCGCGAGACAGCGCCTCTCGGGGAAATTGCCAACCGATTTCTCACTAGCGCTAATAATTTTATCCCGGTCGTAGATGCCCGAAACCAATTAGTTGGCATCATTGCGCTGCAGGATTTGAAGGAATACCTTGCGGCCGGGGATGAAGTGCGTGTGGTTATTGCCTACGATATCATGCGCCCGCCTCCCGCGTGCGTGACGCCGGGCCAGCGATTGCTCGATGTGCTTCCGGTGGTATTGGCGAGTGAACAACGTAACATTCCGGTTGTGAATACCCTCAAGGAAAATCGCCTGGTTGGTGCACTTGCCCGTGCCGAGGTTCTTGGAATTTTCTCCGAGGTTATTGCTGCGACTAGAAAGGCTGAGGCGTGAGAACGGCCCTTTGTCGACACCTCATTGATTGCCTCCCACAACCTTGGCTCAGAATCTCAGCGGCCTGGCTTGACAGACACCCGCTCACAAAACGCATACAAAGGCGCCGAGTACAGTCGCTGCCAACCAGATTAACAGCACTGTGACGGTCGGCGTGAGTCCCCGGCGCACCAACCGGTGAGATAAGTGATTCATGTCGCCTTTATAAAACGGCTCCCCAAGGCGTCCTCGAAGAATCACTACCCAAACTAGATCCAGCAGAGGGACAGCGAGAACAAACAAGGGGATCAACACAGCCCAATGACGGGGGCGCCGTAATGTGTAGAAGTGCGGCAAAATCGCCAATACTGCCAGCAGATAACCAACCAGGTGGCTGCCTGCGTCTCCGAGAAAGGCTCGCGCTTTTGGAAAATTGTGCGGTAGAAAGCCCAACAGCGCGCCACAAGTCAGAAAAGCAAGCAGCGCTACAAGGTATTGCCCATCCGCCGCCGCAATAAGAGCGAAGTACCATGCCGCAATTGCACCCAGCCCCGTGCATAGACCATTCATATTGTCCATGAAGTTGAAGGCATTGATGACTGTGAGGATCCATAACAGGGTGATTGCGTAGCTGAAGAGAACACTGGGAACGAACAGCGTGATGCGCGCACCGCTGGCGGCAACCAGCATCGCAACGAAAAGCTGGCTGGCGAATTTTGCCCGCGGTCGCAACTCATGTTTGTCGTCCAGCCAGCCGACCAACAGCATGCCAAGAGCGCCGAGAAATATGCCACCTAGTTCGGTCGCACGGCGACTCAAGCCATATTGCAAAAGATACTCGGACAGCGGATCCAAAGGCGTTAACCGGTCTGAGGCATGCGTTACTGCGGCGGTGGTTAAAGGAACCGCTGGAAAGCTTTCCTTAGTGCCCAACCACCAGAGGAATAAAGCGGCAAAGAGCATTGGGAATAACAGTCCGGTCATGACGGCAAGACCGCCTGCGAGAGGGATTGGTTGCGCGTGAATTTTGCGCTTGCCGGGGGAATCGACGAGTCCGGTGCGGGAGCACCATTTTTGCCAAAACGGCAAGGCGGCAAGGGTCGTAATACTCGCGCTTAGCAACGCTGCCAGATAAACATTAAACGGAAAACTCACAATGGGAGCAGGTTAGAGTAAGTTCCGGCAATCACCAAGAAAATGAACAATAAAGACAGGGACCATGCATCATCGGCTCAAGGCGCCAGAAATTAGCGCGTGTACTGTCTCTCGATCACAAAATATCTTATGTGCGGGGAGGTGAGAGAACTCCGGCTGTTTGTGCCAACCGCATGTATAGTTGGTACAAATCATCCACCATACGCTCGACGCTGAAACGTGCCCGCACGAAGTCTTGACCACTTCGGCCCAGACGTTCGCGCAGTCCAGCGTCCCGCGCCAGAAAGAGGATGCGGTCGCGCAGCCCGCCCAAGTCTCCGGGGCGGATCAAAAAACCAGTTTCATTCTCAAAACAGACTTCTCGGGCGCCATCGCAATCATAAGCTATCACGGGTCTGCTCGTGGCCAGCGCTTGGGGCAGTGCTCGGGGGAGGCCTTCCCGCAACGACAAATGCACGAGCATGTCCATGATCCCAATCAGCCGTGGCACCTCGCGTGGTTCAACTAGGCCAGCAAAGACAAAATGCCTTTCCAGCCCCAAAAAACGCACCCGTTCCTCTAATCGGCTGCGCCACGGGCCATCACCAACCAAGAGAAATTTCAAATTTGGAAAACTCTTTACGGCTGTTGGCGCAACAGCAAGCAGGTCCTCGTGACCCTTCAGTTTAAAGAGGCGGGCTATTGTGCCGACGACAACATCGTTTGGGGCCAGACCGAGCTTCGCGCGCAAATCGAGGTCATTTTTCACAGCGGAAAACGGGTCAAGAGCGAAACCGCTAAAGATTTTGGTATACCGGTCGGGCTGGCCGATGCCTGCGGCAAGGTAATGTTGTTTCATCGCATCGGCTACGGTCACAAAATGGGTCGTCGCTCTTCCCGCGTAACGTTCTGCGGCCCGAAATGCCGAATTGGCGATCCAACCTTGAAAAGAGCCAAATGATGGGCCGTGAATTGTGTGAATGACGATGGGTACCGCGGCTCGGTGTGCGGCCAGCCTTCCCAGAATCCCCGCTTTGCCGCTATGGGTGTGAACAATCTCAGGGCTGTTCTCTCGGAAAAATCGGGTGAGCCGGCGTAGGGCTACCCAGTCCTTCCATGGGTGAACAGGCCGCACCAACTCGGGGATGATCGTCAGCAGCCAAGGACAACCGGCAAATAGGGATTCGAGCGAGCCCTCAGGTCCGGTGGTTGGACCCGACACCAAATTTAATTGCAGGGACGGCTTCCGATGCAAGCCTAAGACCGACGCAATCGTGTTCTCCTGCGCGCCTCCCACGATTAAACGTGTGATAACGTGTATGACCCGCATTCCGGTGCGCAGTTAGCGGACGCCGGACTTAAGCTCTTTCAGGCGCGCGTTGACAGTTTTAGCTTCGGGGTTATTGGTAGGAGAATTGGCGAGATACAACTCGTAATTTCGGATCGCCGCTTTGGTGTCCTTCTTCTGATAGGCGATGTCTCCCAGACCGAAATAGACCCGAAAAGCCTTGGGAAAGGCTTTCTGCAGGGACTCGTAGTCGCTCTGTGCTTCATTGAGTTTCTTGCAGCGTAGATAGGCGATGGCGCGATTGATCAACGCCCCATAGTTTTTGGGCTCGCGATCCAGAACTCGGGTGAGGGGAACAATCGCCTGCTCAAAAGCGTTGAGTTGCAGGCAGACAAAACCCTTGTTGATCAGCACGCTGAGATCGTCCGGAGTCAATTTAAGCTGCTCATCGATCATCGCCAGCGCATTCGAAAAACAGCCGTATTTTATGTACACCTGCGTTGTTGCAGCCAGCAACGCTCCGTCATCCGGATACTTTCGCATGGCTACTTTCACCGCGGTATCCGCCCCGTTTATGTCACCTTTGGCCAGATGCGCCGAGCTCTCAACATAGAGTAATCCAAGAGCCCCATTGGTGCGGCTTAGACCAAGCTTGCCTGATTCCGCATGGATCTCCTCTGCAACCCTTAGGGCCTGGTCGGGCATTCGACATGTTATGTACATTTGCCCCAGCCAAAGCCGGGAGACTAGGTTTTCTGGCGCCAAAACTTTTACCCGCTCAAACTCGGCTGCCGCCTGACGAAAACAACTCGCTCGCGCGAACACTCGGCCCTGTTCGTAAATAAAATTCGGTTCATCAAAGGGTCCGTTATTATTAAGGACCTGTATCCAGCCTTTATATCTTCCAAATTCATCTTCAACCGACTTTGCAAGCTGGACCGAGCTTCTGTGGCCGGTCTGGAGGTTTCTGTTGAATTCCAGATTGATCGAAGCCACGACGTTGTCCGGGTTCAAATCCTGGGCGCGCTCAAAGTGGGTGGCGGCTTGCGTCAGTTCGCTGCTCTTCTGCATCTCAACTCCCCAATAGTCGAGCGCCCGGGAATAAAACGCCGCCAATAGTGACACAGTGAGGTTCGGTTCTTTTTTCAAGTGGAGTTTTCCGACGAGCCAATCCATGAATGCGATCGGTGGGGAGATGGAAGGCGTGAACTTTGCCAGCAGTGGTCTCAGCACTTCCCCGTCCGTTCGGGTCCAGTACGCCTCGTTCTCAGTAATTAACTCCTTCGTCGGGAGCGGTGAGAAAATGGTATTTGTCGGATAAGGCGCGAACATATAGACGAGACCGTGGGGTTCCAGGCAGAACTCCTCAAAGAAATAACCAAAGCTTGGATGCAGATAATAGACGATATTAGTCTGGGCCAGCCCGTAAAGAATTCCCAGCAGTGTCCGCTGGCTGATGGGCTGGCGGGATTCCTTTGGCACATCTACTTGCCAGCACTTCGGATAGTTCTTCTTAAGAAAGAACTGATAATTAGGCCATGCAAGATAAGTTGTTTCGACAAACACATAATCTTCGCTCTTGCCTCTCTGAGCGGTAGCCGATTGCATTACCAGCAGTCGTCGCGGGTCATCACTAAGCAAAACCGCGCCTTTGGCCGGTAGACCCTGCGCCACCAAGGAGGCGTATTTTTCGAAGAGGGGGCCATTCGAAACGCGAATCTGCGGCAGATTTCTATAGATCAAGACCGCTGGCGCCATCACGCAGACCACCCACAGAGCGCAAGTAACACAAGTATTAATCAAGGGCAGGAAAGGAGGGCTTTGACGGGAGCGTCCATTCGATTTGTTTTGAAACACGAGCAGGAAATATCCGCAAAAATACCCCACGCTGAGCGCGCCGCAGTAATAAAAAGTCAATAACGGAATATTTGGAATGAGATGGCGTGGGCTGAGTGGCGAGTCCAAAGCAACCCAAATGCAGAGAGCGAGCAGCGCTCCGTGGATCAGACGAAAAATCAGGGTTGTTAGAGCGACTCCCAGTGGGCTGGGGTCTCCGAAAGAAGAGGGCCAGCGAATGCCAATCAGCAGCAGTGGAAGCAAAGCCGGTAGTGCCAGGACCCATAACGTCTTATCCCCGTAGAAAAGCGCATATTTGCTGAAGGGGAGGGCTGCTAGGATGCTCTTTTGGGCCGCAAGATTCGCTTTCAACCCCATCCAGAACGATAGTGATTTAATTGTCCCCATGTGTTGCACCAGCGGTAGCAGCAGATAAAACAACAAGCCAGCTAAACCACACAAAGACATTCGCACCAAAAAGCGCGTATTAAAAAAGCGCAGGCCCTTAATCCATAACACCGCGATTAGGAAGAGAGGGGAAAAACCAATCATCGCCCAGTTATTGGCCATTGCCGCAGCAAAAACAAACGATGCTCGTGTCAACCAGGACACGCGTTCGTCTAGACGAAACTCTAGCAAGCAGCGAATGACGTAGGCGAACAGCAGCAAATCCAGCATTTCTGTTGAGGCGTTAAGCGGCGGGGAGCTCGACGCAGCAGTTGCATTCTCCCAGAAAGTCAACTGGAGGCCGCACACCAGCACCGCCAACACCGGAGGCACCCATGCGGTGCGAATAGACAGCAGTGAGAATGCGTTGTGTCCCCGTTCCCGCTGCTCGCACGTGCGATCATGGGGCAGCAATGCTACGGAACGTGCCAGCAGTGCCAAGGTCAAGGCGGCACAAACAGCGGAGAACAGATTCAACGCCAAAGGAATCGTTCGAATCGGCAGCCAGTGGAAGGGAAAAGTGATCAACCAGTTGAGAGGAGCGTACAGTTCCGGCTGCCACGTCCAACCCGACACTTTTGCCACCTGCAGGAGATTACCTTGGTTGAGGCTGTTGAACGATACCCAGTGATTGAGGGTTGCGAGGTAAACTCCTAAAGCACCTATAGCAATCAACCAAGGTAAAATGGCAGGAACAAACTTCCGCTCCAGACCAGCCTTTCCTTCCAGTGTCATATCGCGAGTTAAAGTTGAACCTATGCCTGCTCGCTTGGCAAGTTAAGTTTCGTTTCGGTCGCTACCACTTTATTGCGCAGATCGGCCACGCATTCCACATGCTGTGTATTCGGGAACATGTCCAATGGAACAACGTGCGTCAATTCAAAGACACCTTCGGCGCACAAAACGTTCAAGTCCCGAGCCATCGTCGCGGGGTGGCAGGACACGTAAAGAACCTGTGCGGGACGCACGTGGCGAAGCAATTGCAGTGTTTCGGATGAACAGCCTTTTCGCGGCGGATCGAGCAGCACTGTCGTCGCACGGGCAGAAAAACGAGCCAGCAGCGCCGGCAACAATTCCTCGGCTGTGCCGGCTGAAAACTCACCATTCCGCTTTCCGTGGGCGACAGCATTCTTGCAAGCGGCCCTGATGGCGAGTTGGTCCAACTCAACACCCACAAAAGCCTCCACCATATCGCTGAGTTCGATGCTGAAAAAACCGACCCCACAATACACGTCCACCAGGTAACGCGCCCCACCTAACTGCAAACGCTCGCGGACGGCCTGCACCAGTTTGGGCAGGAGGAAAAAGTTATTCTGGAAAAAGGAATCCGGCGGCACCTCCCAACCTTCTGGCGGAATGCGCAATACTACCTTGATGCCCCCTTTCGCGGGCGGTTGGGCGCGGACGCGGGCGATCTGTGTATTAAGGGCCGGTTCCGCGATTTTGCACTCTTCGATATCAACAACCAATCGATTATCGGCCTTAATGAAGCCTATGTTCAAGCCCTGCTTAAATTTGTCCCATTGACTGCGGATCATAATTCGATTCCGATAGCCATATGGTCGAGGGCAGGGGATTACCGGTGCGATTAGGTTGGGGTTGAAACCGCCAATCCGCTGGAATAAGTCGCCAACTTGTTTGTGCTTAAGCTGTAGTTGGGCGGGGTAGTTGATGTGCTGATACTGACAGCCTCCGCAGTCACCGAAGTACCGACAAGCTGGCACTGTACGCTCTTGGGATGGCTGTGCCACGTGCACAAGTTTCGCCCGAGCAAACCGTTTCTTCACATCCACAACCTCCACTGTCACAACTTCCCCCATGACTACGAACGGCACAAAAACAACAAAGTCTTCCACCCGCGCTACCCCTTCGCCGCCAAAAGCGACATCTCCGATGGTCAATGTTAACTTATCCCCAACCTTCGGATTCATGCCGCACAATTCAACAGTGTCCAATACTTGTTTTAGGGCAAAATGAGCATCCCTGCTGCATCGAATTTGCTTCGGGTCGCGATTGTCGTCTCGGCGCTGTTCACAACGAAGGTTTAGAGAAACGCGTCGGACTTCTTGATCTTGTAATGACCGCTTTCGTTTTGCTCAATAAAACCCTGATCAAAGAGCGAGCACAAGGGCGCATCCGCCCAATGCGGATTTTCCTCAAACACCTGGCGTTTTAAGGCCTTGCGAGCAATTTCCTTTCGTCCTACGAAATCATCAGGACTCCCCTTGAGGAAGTTCATTATCGCAAATTCTTCGTCAGTCATAATCGTTCATCAATTCAGTTGCGGAGATAGGCCATCGGTTCCCAACCGTCAGCCGCATGAAAGATTTCTGATAAATAGTAACATCTTGAATTCTATCCGCAACTGCCGAAACCGACTGAGAAAGTGTTCTGCCTAATAGCGCAACGCTCGTTGCAACTCAAGCCTCGACGGCTTGCTATCTGTTCGTTGTGCCGGAAGGAGACACGAATCCCTACATAGACAAACCAAACTTCGATTCAACTGGAAATCACGCCCTCAGCCGCCGCTTTTTGGGAAAAAGACAGGCGGTCATTTTCCACTGACACCAGAAGCGGCTCCCCTTCGTGGAAAACGCCTTTTAGGATCTCTTCAGCCAACGGATCTTCGAGCGACCGCTCAACTGCGCGCCGCATCGGTCGCGCGCCGTACTGCGGATCATAACCTCTGCTTACGAGGAAATCCTTTGCCTTGGCATCGAGTTGAAGCACGATGTTCCTTGCCTTAAGCCGTTGCATGACTTTCGCGATCTCAAGGTCAAGAATCCGGATCAAATCCGGCTTGGTCAGTGATCGGAAGACAATGATATCATCTAGGCGGTTCAAGAACTCCGGGCGGAAGGTTTTCTTTGCCTCCTCCATGATCTTGTCGCGCATCCTCTCGTAACTGTTTTCGTCGCTAATTGGCGAGAAACCGAGGGTTGATTGCCGCTTGATAGTCTCCGAACCGACGTTCGACGTCATGAGAATAATCGTGTTGCGAAAGTTCACCACGCGGCCGACGTTGTCCGTCAGTTTGCCTTCCTCGAGAATTTGCAACAGCATGTTCCAGACATCCGGATGCGCCTTTTCGACTTCGTCAAAAAGCACGACCGAATAAGGTTTGCGGCGCACCTGTTCTGTGAGTTGGCCGCCTTCCTCGTAGCCGATGTAACCCGGAGGAGATCCAACCAGGCGCGAGACGTTGAATTTTTCCATATACTCGCTCATATCAAGCTGAATGAGCGCCTTGGAATCGCCGAATAACTGCTCTGCCAGTGTCTTGGCCAATAGTGTCTTGCCAACGCCGGTCGGGCCCAGCAAAGCGAAGGTTCCTATTGGTCTGCGTGGATCCTTCAAGTCCGCCCGGGATCGGCGCAACGCCTTACACATGGACGAAACCGCTTCGCTCTGGCCGATTACCACCTTGCCCATCTCCGCTTCGACGAGGAGCAAACGCTGCATCTCTCCCTGTTCCATCCGCTGCAAAGGAATTCCGGTCCACTTTGAGACGATGTGCAGAATCTCTTCCTCGTCCACTTTAACCCGCTTTTCCTCGCGAGCCGTGCGCCATCCCTTCAAGACCGCCTCGAGTTTTTCTTTGGCCTGCTTTTCCTTATCGCGCATGGCCGCGGCACCTTCGAAATCTTGGTTCTTAATCGCCTGTTCTTTCTTGCCCTTGATGTCGTCGATTTCGGCCTCCAATCCTTTGACCTCAGGCGGACGGGTCATCGTTCCGATGCGCGCTCGCGAGCCCGCCTCATCCATCAGGTCGATTGCCTTGTCCGGCAGGTAACGGTCCGTGATGTACCGGTCCGAAAGCTTCACCGATGCTTCGAGGGCTTTGTCCGTAAACTCGGCTTTGTGATGTTCTTCATATTTTGGCCGCAGACCTTTCAAAATCAGTATGGCTTCTTCGATGGAGGGGGCTTCAACCTTAACAGCTTGAAAGCGCCTTTCCAAAGCCGCATCCTTCTCAATGTACTTCCGATATTCGTTCAGTGTGGTTGCGCCAATACACTGCAATTCGCCGCGGCTCAACGCGGGCTTGATGATGTTGGATGCGTCCATGGTGCCTTCCGCCGAACCCGCGCCCACAATTGTATGCAACTCGTCGATAAACAGGATGATGTTCTTTGATCGGCGAATCTCATCCATGACTGCCTTTATCCGCTCCTCAAACTGGCCGCGGTACTTTGTTCCTGCCACCATCAACGCTAGGTCTAGAGTGATAACCCGCCTGTCACGCAGCAGTTCCGGAACATTGCCCGCCGCGATCTCTTGCGCCAGCCCTTCAACAATCGCAGTCTTCCCGACACCCGCTTCGCCCAACAACACTGGGTTGTTCTTTGTGCGGCGGCAGAGGATTTGTATTACGCGCTCGATTTCGTCCTTGCGGCCGATGACCGGATCCAATTCGCTCTTTCGCGCCAGTTCAGTGAGGTCCCGGCCGAATGCTTTCAGCGCGGGAGTCTTGACCTCTGTCTTCTTTTCCAGCGCGGGCTTCTCCGGGGTCTCCCCGGCGGGACCTTCTTCCTGCGCCGCAAAATTTGGGTCAAGTTCCTTTAGGATCTCCTGCCGCGTTTGTTCGATGTCAACATCCAGGTTCTTAAGCACTCGCGCTGCGACTCCGTCCCCCTCGCGTAGCAAACCGAGCAGGATGTGTTCGGTGCCGACATAAGTGTGGTTAAGCGCTTTCGCTTCCTTGGAGGCCAGCGCGAGAACTTTCTTCACGCGTGGCGTGTAAGGGATGTTTCCAATCATCTTCTGGTCAGGACCTGTGCCAACCTGTTTTTCCACTTCCATTCGCACCGTCTCAAGGTCGAGCCCGAGTTTTTGCAGCACATTGACAGCCACTCCCTGGCCAAGTTTGATTAGCCCGAGCAGAAGGTGCTCCGTTCCGACGAAGTTGTGGTTAAATCGATCGGCTTCTTTGCGCGCGAGGGCAAGCACTTGCTGTGCGCGCGGAGTGAAATTGTTCATCGCTTCTTCGCTCATACTCACTTCAAAATGCAATTGTTCTCACGGTTTGTCCAATCCTCGTCCCGGCACTCCAGGCGATTTCGGGTTCGGGCGGTTCACTTGCTTCAATCTCTCCCGCACCATATCTGCTCGCAGCAAATCCCGTTCCTCAGACGAAAGCTTTTCCGCGTGTTGCTGCTGCAGGTGCGCCGGCTGTGTCAAAATGAACAATTCATCCACCAGCGACCGCTCAACGCCCGCAAATAAATCCAGATCCACACCGAGGCGCATCAACGACAGCAGATTCATCGTTTCCTTCGACGAGATGCTGTGGGCATTGGCCAATATCCCATAGGCCCTCCCGATGTGGTTGTAAACCATTTTGGCGTTTTTCTCTAAAAGTGTTGCCCGTGCGTTCTCTTCGTGTTCTATGATCTGGGCTAGCACCTTTTCCAGGCGTTCAACTATTGCTCCTTCCGACTCCCCAAGTGTCATCTGGTTCGACACCTGAAATACGTTCCCCAGCGCTTCTGTGCCTTCACCATAAAGACCACGGACCGCCAGCCCAAGCTTGTTCACTGATTGGATAATTGGGTTGATTTGCTCCGCCAGAACCAGTCCCGGCAAGTGCAGCATGGCGCTCACCCGGATTCCCGTACCAATGTTCGTGGGGCAGGCTGTTAGGTAACCAAGTTCGTGGTGGAATGCGTAATCCAGTTTTTTCTCCAGCGCGGAATCCGCCGTGTCGATCGTCGCCCACGCCTGTCGCAGTTGCAAACCGGGACGCAAGGCCTGCATCCGCAAGTGGTCCTCCTCGTTGATCATGAAGCACAACGTTTCTTCCCGGTTCAGTACTAGCCCGCTGCCGACGCTCTTGGCCGCATGTTCGCGGCTGATCAGATGACGTTCAACCAGAAGTTGCTTGTCCAGCGTCGACAGGCTGTCCATTGCCTCTGAAAAAGCCTCTTTCATTTCCGGCAAACCTTCGACTGTGGGCCGGATTAGCTCCAGCACCCGGACACGCTCCTGTTTCTTGGCCCAACCCGGAAATGAAGCGTCCTTGATGTTTCGCGCCAACCGCACCCGGCTCGACATGACAATCCGATCATGCGGCCCCTTGCGACGCGCGCTTTCTGCTGGCGGGACAAGAAATTTCTGGAGATCCATGAATCTTAAGTCGCGGTCGCGTTGTTCAGCCGCTCAGTCAGTTGTTTTATTTCATCGCGCAAGACGGCTGCCTTTTCGAAATCTTCCTCTTCAATGGCCTTTGTCATTCCCTTCTGGAGCTGCTTAAGCCGGTCGGATAGGTCGTGGCTCTGCCTCAATGATTCGGGAACCTTGCCGGCGTGGCGAGTGCCT